>DAOWDI010000154.1 GCA_030639105.1 Gammaproteobacteria bacterium
ATACGCATGCTTATCAGTACTGCGTGGAGAGTCTTGGCCTCGACGAAGCTGAAATTTTCAACATGTACCGCGAGGTCCCGGTTATACACCAAAAGGCGCAGTGGGCCATGCGCTTCACCGACAGTCTGGGCGACCCTAATTTTCACACGGACACGCTGGCGGCAAATCAGCGCCTTCTGCGTGACCTGATCGCCTTCTACGTCGTCTTCGAAGGGATATTTTTCTACGTCGGCTTCGTCCAGATCCTATCGATGGGAAGACGCAACAAAATGACCGGGGTCGCCGAGCAGTTCCAATATATCCTGCGCGATGAGTCGATGCATATGAATTTCGGGATCGATGTGATCAATCAGATCAAGGTCGAAAACCCCAAGATATGGACTGAACCGTTTCAAGGGGAAATGATTCGGCTGATCACCGAAGCGGTGGTTCTCGAGATCGAATACGCACACGATACCATGCCGCGCGGCGTACTTGGACTCAATGCGGCCATGTTCGAAGAGTATCTGCAATTCATCGCCAACCGGCGCTGTTCGCAAATTGGCTTACCAGAGCAATATCCGAGGGCGACCAACCCGTTCCCGTGGATGAGCGAAGTCATCGATTTGAAGAAAGAAAAGAACTTTTTTGAAACACGCGTAACGGAATATCAGACAGGCGGCGCTCTTAGCTGGGACTAATTGGGCATTAGACCAGGCCTCCTTACATGGAGCTAAGATGCGCTGCATTGGCCGGTGCCCGGCCTCATCGGGCACCGGCTTTTTTTGATCTCATAGTTGGCTTAATGCATTGCGCCGAGGTGTGAAAATTGCCAGTGGGGCCGATAGCCGGACCGCCCGAGACAGGCTACCGGTGAAACCAAGGAGCTAAAGCTCAGCCGCCCCCGAGGGAATGGCCAGCCATCAGCCGTCCCTGCAATAGATGCGGCAAACTGCCCACCTGGTGTTGCGCCAACCACCACGCCCGGCATCCGATTTCGGGCCAGAGCGCGGGGAAATATTCATCGACGAACGCCTCGCCAGCCAGTCCGCGGACATCCGTTGCCTGATGCATCGGCGCCCTGGACTTCACCAGCAACAGATGCGGATCTTCGATTTCACCACACAACCACAGGCTCAGACTATCAGAGGTAACCCGCCAGTCGTGGGGCAACGCGTTGCCAACAAGGCGCGGATCACAGGGATCCCAGATCCAAACACCACACTTACCATCAGCCGCCTCGATGTCCGCGAGTTGCGTCAGTCCCGGTGCAAATAGCGATCCCCCCAAAGCCGCCAACACCGCCCCGAACTGCCGCATACCCTGCATGGCCATGTCGTGCGCAAGGCCGTCGTCGAAGTGCAGTATTGCTTGCGCCTCACGCACTGCATCGGCGAATAGGCCGCCGCCCGGGACGATGACGATCCGGTGTTCGCGCCCGGCGCTAGCAATCGCACCCAACCACGCCCGCAGATCCGGTGATCGGATCAGGCTGCCGCCGAGCTTAATAACCCAGGTGCTGTACTTCGGCATGGACGAAAACATCCAGCATCGCGGCGGCCTTATCGAGGCTTTCGCGGTATTCCGCGTCAAGCTCCGAGTCGGCAACGATGCCGCCGCCGGCCCAGCAATACATACGGCTTGCGTGATGCACGAGTGTGCGGATCGCGATATTCGTATCCATACTGCCGTCATAGGACAGATACCCGATTGAGCCGCAATACACCGTCCGCCGGTATGGCTCAAGTTCTTCGATGATTTCCATCGCCCTGAACTTTGGCGCGCCCGTGATCGACCCTCCGGGGAAGCAGCCGCGCAAAAGTTCGCTCGCATGGACACCGTCAGCAAGTCGACCGCGAACCGTGCTGACAAGATGGTGAACAGTGGCGTAGCTTTCAATCTCGAACAAACCCGGAACCTCGATACTCCCAATCGCACAGGTCTTACCCAAATCATTACGCAGCAAGTCCACGATCATCACATTCTCAGCACGATCCTTTTCGCTCAAGCGCAGTTCTATAGCCAGACGGCAATCTTCATCCGAGTCTTGCGCCCGCGGACGGGTTCCTTTTATCGGCTTTGTCTCCACGAGGCGATCGCTGAGGTGTAGAAAGCGCTCCGGCGACGAACTCAAAATAGCGCCGTTGGGCATGGATAGATAAGCAGAGTACGGCGCTGGATTGAGATTACGCAGCCGCCGATAGGCATCCCAGGGATCGCCCGTCACCGCCGCGGAAAACCGCTGCGCGAGATTGACCTGATAGCAGTCGCCATCGACGATATATTGCTTGATTCTAGCGAACGCGGCGGCGTAGTCGGAAAATGAGATCTCTGGGCTCACCGCCGAGGTTACTTGGAATGAGGTCCCGTATGCGGCCGGCGTCAGCGGCTCCGTGGCACTCAACACATTGACCCAGTACTCGAGATCCTGCACGCAATCGGGCTGCGCAACCAGCCACGCGCGCCGGCTTTCGTGGTCAAACAGTACCGCCCAGTCATAGATCCCTATGGCCATATCCGGAATATCAATGTCATGGGCGGCGAGGGTCGGGAGCTTTTCGATCCGGCGACCCAGATCATAGGCAAAATAACCGATCGCACCGCCGATAAAGGGTAGTCCGCCACCCTCGCAGCGATGCTCGGCAACCGCGTCTTTAACCAGCACAAAGGGATCCTCGGTGCTGTGCTCAATCGACCCGGCACAACGGATCTCGGTCGTCTTCCCGCGTGTGGTCAAGGTCATTCGGGGT
Source organism: Gammaproteobacteria bacterium (assembly GCA_030639105.1). Lineage (GTDB taxonomy): Bacteria > Pseudomonadota > Gammaproteobacteria > UBA11873. The sequence continues at coordinate 2,730 of DAOWDI010000154.1, forward strand.
TCGGCCGAGATCACATCGTAGCGTCCGCCGGGGGCGCGGCCCGCGCAACTGTCGAGAAACACGAACCACGGTCGCCGGGCGTCGCGCGAAAGGCGCGAAGCGTAATCTTGTACGTAGTCTAGGGGAATGATCCGCAGTGTTGAGGTCATCGATCGCGCCACGCCAATTGCGCCAGTGCCGCGGCCGGAGCACAGGTCGAAACCGCACGCCGACGGTCAGGCGCGGCCTCAAACAACGAATGAAAATCGACGCAGTGCAAGCCATTGAAGCGGGCCAGCCTCTGGCTCACAAACGAACCGACGCCGGCCGCAACGATTGTCCCAAGCTGTTGGGCGAGCCTGCTTTGTACACCCATCAGCGCGCGTTGCAGGATATCGAACTGGCGATAGGCGAAATAAGCGGACAAGCTCTGGAGGGCTTTTGGATCGTCGATGAGGTCGCGCCCAAGCATGCGATACATGCGCCGTGCGCTTGCGGCAACAGTCTTGGCACCGCCATCTGGCGTATCGTGTAGATCGGCCTGCTCCGGCAGTTCCCCTAAGATACGGTAGATATCAGCGGTCGTTGCGAAGTGCTCGGCCGCTATTCGCTGCCACCGGCCCGCAAACGGTACGTAATCGCAGATCGCCATCAACGGCGTTCGCACGACCCCCGTATAAACCAATTCATCATGGCTCAACCGCATGGCATCATCGCTGCCGCGGGCGGCCGGTGCACCTGAGAGGATGGGGATAATATCCGTCGTCGTACTGCCTACGTCTATCAATACGGCATCCTCATGAACCAGCGCGACAGCCTCAGCCATCGCCCGCCAGTTTGCGGAAGCGACAGCCTCTGGGCCGAGCGCTACCGCTTGCTCTATACTGCGCCAACCTTGCTTGCCCGCATAGATCCGCGTCCGCTTATGACCTAACATATGCGCGACAACGTTAAGAATTTCCCTCATGCCGTGCGTGCGCGACTCGAAATTGTCACACAGCTCACCCGTCATGCTGACAGCATGAACCGCTTCTGGACCCTGATCCGGATCCCAGACGGCTTCCATCGCCAAGCGGAGGTGATCGATGCCGCGCCACAGGGGACAGACGACCTGACGCGCATCGATGACGCGTGAGGCACCATCTAAGCGTACGAGCTTGAGGTGAGCCCCACCGATGTCCCATCCGCAAACCGCCGTTTCAGCCATGGTTGCCACCTGGTCCGAAGGTACCGCCGCGACCGATGTTGGCCGCCGGGTGCGGTAACATTATAGGACCGTATCGCCGCATGTTTACGCTTGAGTGCTCCGGCCGCCGGACGATATGATTGCATCTGCTCATGTACGTCATTCCGGTTCTCGATCTCAAAGCCGGCGTCGTCGTTCTGGCCGTCGGCGGCCAACGGGACGTGTATCATCCCCTTGATACGCTGTTGTGCCCGGACCCGTCACCGCGGCTCGTCGTCGAGGCCTGTTTAAGGATCTTCAGCTTCGAGATCTTCTACCTCGCCGATCTCGATGCGATCGAAGACATCGCGCATAATGCCGATCCCGTACTTCGACTGGCACGAGCATATCCCGACATCGAATTCTGGGTAGACGCGGGTTTTGCCGATCTCAACGACTTGATGCCCTTTGAGGCGGTAGGCAACATCCGCTACGTGATCGGCAGCGAATCCTTACGGTCTATCGACGGCTACCGCCTAATGCAACGCGACCGGCGCATGGCCCGTCATATCCTTTCGCTCGATGTCAAGGATGGTCTCGAACTCGGCCCTCGAGGTCTTATCGACCAGCCCCAGCTGTGGTCCGACACCATCATTTCAATGGACCTGACCCAAGTGGGGCGCGCTGCCGGACCCAACCTCGATCGGATCCGCGAACTGCGCAAGCGGCGGCGGAACCTGAATGTAGCCGCTGCCGGTGGCGTACGGAACATCGACGATCTGCTGAGCCTGAGATCAGAAGGTGTGACCTATGCGCTCGTGGCGACAGCGCTGTACAACCAAGATCTGAGTACAGCAGACTTGACCCGCGTCGCTAAAAAAAACGCCCCATAAATGGGGCGTTTTTCTGGCTATCGATCACCGTAAGCCAGGCCAAAAGGCTCTCGACTTTACGTGTGGGCTGCAAATGGATGTGCTGCGCTGCTTTTCTGCG
>DAOWDI010000155.1 GCA_030639105.1 Gammaproteobacteria bacterium
AGTATGCGCCAGCCGGCGCACTCGGCCGGATCGCTTAGGGATCTTATGGATCAGACCCCGGGGTTCAAAACCCGATATTGAGTGCGACGTAGCCGTTGCGGCCGAGGCCGGGTAGCCGTTGCCCTCGAGCGACGTCGCTCAAGAGCACGCGATTAAACCCACTCAGGTGGTCGATATAGCCATTGTCGCCGACGTTTTCCACGCCGGCGATGATGCGTGAATCCGCAAACGGCAGTTGGTATGACCCGGCCAGGTTGAAGATCACATAACCGGGCGTCTCGGCATTCGAGTTATTTCGGTTGGTGGGGTCGTTGGTGATAGTTTGCGAGATGTGGTCCTGTCTGGCCACGGAAAACAATAAGCAAGAGACCGACCAGCGGTCGCGCCGATATCTTAAGGTCGTGTGCAGGCTCGGTGGGGCGATGCGATACAGGTTGTCATCGATGTCACGGCGTTTGCCCCGCACATAGCTCAAGTTGCCATCGAGATATAGCCGGTCTGTGAGGCGGGCGCCGAAGCCCGTATCGAAGCCGTATATCTCGGCGTCGACGTTGGTGAATTGCAGCGGCGTCGGATCGCCATTCGCGCGGCCGCTGACACCAATGACCGGCATCGTGACGGGGCTTGCCGGCACGGCGGTGCCCTGGATGAAATCGTCGATGCGCCGATAGAATACCCGCGGCGTAAGGTAATAATCCGCGGTGCGCCAATCGAGTCCGCCCTCAACCTCGTAGGAGACTTCGGGGTCGAGACTGACATCGCCGATGTAGTTGTTACCGTCGCCGAGTCCGGAATTGACCTCGAGCGGGATCCACAGATAGCGCTCGATGTAGGACGGCGAACGGGTCTTGCGGCCGAAACTCAAGCTTGTGCTAAGGCCCACACGCCACTGGTAGTCGAGGACGACGACCGCATCGAGGTTGTCGTCATGTTGCTTGCGATCATCGCCGTTGAAGCGGTCACGCAAGATGCGGACCGCGCAGGGTGGGGGCATCGGCATGGTCCCCGCCGAGCACATCATCGGCATTGCGTCCGCCATTTGCGCCGGCTGGGCGTCAACTGTCCGCGCCGAGGTCTCGACCCGGTTGTAACGCACCCCGGCTTCTACGTTGAGCCTGGCGGTCAGTGGGCCCCGCCACTCGGCAAAGAAACTATAGCGATCAGTATCGGCATCATTGAAATTTTCGATGAAAAATGTGGGTACATCCGGGTCGCCGACCGTCGCGGCATGGTCCTCGAGGCGTCCATCGAAGCCCACGCTTATCTTGCCGGTATGGACCGGGTAGCTCGCGACAAAGGCATAACCCAGGGTTTCGCTGTTGGCGTGAACATTGCGCCGGTCGGTGCCGAGGAACGGCGGCAGCGGAAGTGTGGAGAAGTTCGGGGCCGGCCGCAGGCTGTAGTTGCTCATCCCGTGGTCGATATCGCTGTAACTGAGCTTGGCGTCGATAGCCACCGTACCCCAGTGGGCCGCATAGGAAAGACTGAACAGGTCGGTGTCTAAGAACGCGATATCCATCGGCAGGGTTGGCGTACCACTGTCGTTCGTATCGATATGATGGTAGTCGAATGCGAACTCGTGGCCGCCTAGACGGATGCCATAGCCGATGCCGTAAAAATCCCTTTCGTAACGCGTCGCATCGATATCGCCGTCGTCGAATTCGGCGTCGGCTCCATTATCACGGCTGAACAGTACCTGCAGGCGATGCCGGGTGTTGGCAACGCCGAGTATGCCGCCGGCGTTATAACCATCGTCGGCCGTGTGCCCCTTGATCGTGAGGTCGCCGGCGGGCTTAAAGCTAGCCTCTTTACCGAAGTCAATTTTCTTGATCGTCGCCGCCACCTGACCGCCGATCCCGGCGCCGGCACTCACCGGCGCTATCCCCCGCACGACCCGGAACTCGTCGGTCAGGGACAATGGCAGGTAGTGCAGCGGCGGGTCCATCCAGTTCGGCCCACCGGGACTGATCGGCAGCCCGTCGACGAGCACGTTCATCCGCGGTCCGGATAGCCCGCGGTATTGCAGTTGGCCGCTGAGCGGGCCATTGAAATTGCGTGCCCCGCCGGGCACGGAATTCATCAGGCTTGAGGCGTCGGCGGCCGTCGCGCCGATCGCATTGCCGCCGAGATCGATATAGCGCTCGTGCTCGACATGGCTTTCGGTGACGAGCACCTCTTCGAGATGCCCGGCGGTGACGTTCCCGGGTCCGCACAGGATGACGAGCACCAGGACAGGCCATGGGTACCCGCCCGCCCGGTAGCGGCGGCGCGTTAGCAAAGATTTGGTCATGTCCACCTCTGTCCTTTAACGTTGGGCCCTGTTGGCGGGCGCCAAGAGTCTAACAAGCGCGGCCGCCGGATGAAATTGAGCAAATTTGTACGCATTATCTATCGAATTGCGCTAAACGCCGCTAAGCTGTAACTCTCCGTTGCAATTGGATAGGGTGAAACTTGGAAAAGAACGTTATCGCACGCCGCTTTCGGGGTTTTCTCCCTGTTGTGGTCGACGTCGAGACTGGCGGCTTCGATGCAAAAAAGGATGCCTTACTCGAGCTGGCGGCGGTGCTTCTGGAGTGGTCTGCCGAATGGGGATGGAAGCGCTCGGAGACGATTTCTCATCATATCGAACCATTCGCGGGCGCGAACCTGGAAGAGGCATCGTTGCAATTCAACAAGATCGACCCCTATCACCCGTTTCGTATGGCGGTACCGGAGCAAACGGCAATCAGCGATGTCTTCAAACGTGTGCGTGAAGCGGTCGTTGCACACAGATGTACACGTGCCATTCTCGTTGGGCACAATCCCGCCTTCGATCTCGCCTTTGTCAAAGCAGCGGCGCAGCGGCTCAAGATAAAGAAGGATCCGTTTCATCAGTTCAGCACTTTCGATACCGCGGCCATCGCCGGTGTCGCATTGGGACAGACGGTTTTGTCCCGCGCGGTGGAGGTGGCCGGTATCGAGTGGGATCCGGATGAGGCACATTCGGCTATCTATGATGCCGAGAAGACCGCCGATCTGTTTTGCGCGATCGTGAATCGATGGGATGCATTTAATCGAGAAGCCGGCGATCGGCCCGATCGCTAGCCGTCACGCAAATCTTATCGTTCGGCGATGCGATCACGCCAGCGATTGGTGGTACGTTTCAGGGCTACGGTATCGATATTTGTCAGCTGCCCGTCCGCGAGCACCCGGCGGCCGCCTACCCACACGTTGCTCACCTGATCGCGGTGGCCGGCATAGACGATCTGGGAGATCGGGTTGTATATGGGAGCGGCGCTGAAGCCGCCGAGATCGACGGCAACGATGTCCGCGAGTTTGCCCTTAGCTAGAGAACCGAGTTCGTTTTCCATCCCTAACGCCTTGGCGCCGCCGAAGGTCGCCATGCGCAGGATCTGCTCAGCCGGTGCGGCGCAGGCGTCTTCTGCGACGCCCTTGGCGAGCAGCGCGGCCGTACGCATTTCACTGAACATATCCAGGTCGTTATTGCTGGCGGCACCATCGGTGCCGAGCGCGACATTGATGCCGGCCCCAAGCAGTTTTGCCAGCGGGCAGAATCCGCTGGCCAACTTCAGGTTCGACTCCGGACAGTGGACGACGCTAACGCCAGCCATCGCGACATCCGTGATCTCATGGCTGGTCAATGCCGTCATGTGCACGGCCATCAGGCGGTGGGACATCAGTCCGAGATCGGCCAGACGCGATAGCGGACGCCGGCCTCTATCGGCGACTTCCTGATTCACCTCCCGTGCCGTTTCGTGGATGTGCATTTGAATCGGGACATCCAATTCTTCGGCGAGTATCGCTACCCGGCGCAGTGTCTCATCGTCCACCGTATAGGGGGCGTGCGGTGCGAATGCGGTGTCAATAAGTGGATGCGAGCGGTAGTGGTCGTGGACGCGTTGGCCGTTGTGTAAATATTCATCGTTGTTCCCGGCCCAGGCGCTCGGAAAGCCGATGATAATCATACCGACTACGGCGCGGATCCCGGCTTCGATGGCCGCGGCCGCGGCCTCATCCGGGAAAAAGTACATGTCATTGAAGCACGTCGTTCCCGAGCGCAGCATCTCGGCCGCCCCGAGCAGGGTGCCGTCATGGACGAAATTACGGTCCACGCAGCGCGCTTCGGCTGGCCAAATATGTTCCTCGAGCCAGGTTTGCAGGGGTATATCGTCGGCCAGTCCCCGAAAAAGCGTCATCGCACCATGGGTATGGCAGTTGATTAAACCGGGTATCAGCACATGCTCTTTGAGTTTGAATTCGTTATCGGCCGTGAATCTGTCCGGCGCGAGTTTGCTCGGGATCACCTCGACGATGCGCTCGCCATCAATCACGATGCAATGATCCGACAGACTGCCGGCATCCGGTTCGATCGGGATTATCCAATCGGCGTGCAAAATCTGATCGACATGTTTCAAACTGGATCCTTATCAGAGCGGCATGAATGGTTTGGACGATAAGGTAACATAGCGACTTTGTGATCAGACACGATGTGATGAGCGAGAACGCCTCGACCGTACGTACCTTGTTCTGGGACGATGGCGCGCTGATGTTGCTCGACCAGAGGGTCCTTCCGCACGAGTTCACCTATGTGCGCTGTAGCACGGTAGAGGAGGTGATCGACGCGATCCGTGCGATGGTCGTACGTGGCGCCCCGGCGATTGGTATTGCCGCGGCATATGGCGCCGTCCTCGCGGTCGGTGCGGCATTCGAGCAGCATGCGGATACCTGGCGCGAAGCCGTCGGTGCCGATCTGGAGGCGCTGAGAGCGTCGCGCCCGACCGCGGTGAACCTCGGTTGGGCGATCGATTCAATGGTCGGGCAGTTCCCCGCGCCGGGGGTGGACCCGCGGCCGCAGCTACTCGCTTATGCGCGTCTCTTGGAAGATGCAGATGTGGCGGCGAATGTAGCAATGGGTGAGCGGGGTGCGGCCTACCTCGCAGCCGATACCCGCGTCATTACCCATTGTAACGCCGGCGCCCTGGCGACGGCCGGCTACGGCACGGCGCTCGGCGTGATCCGCAGCGCCTGGCGCCAGGATAAGCTCAAAGTGGTATTTGCAACGGAGACGCGACCGTGGCTGCAGGGTGCGCGGCTGACCGCTTGGGAATTGCATGAAGACGGTATTCCGGTGACCTTGATAGCGGACAGCGCCGCCGCCGAACTCATGCGTGATGGTGAGATCGGATGGGTGATCACCGGTGCCGATCGAATCGCCGCCAATGGCGATGTCGCCAACAAGATCGGGACCTATTCGCTGGCGGTCTGCGCTCGCGCCCACGGCGTGCGTTTTATGGTTGCGGCGCCGCTGTCTACGGTCGATCGGGATACGCCGGACGGTGGAGCGATCCCGATCGAACAGCGCGACGGCGCGGAATTGCTCGGCTACCGGAATTGTCGCACCGCCCCCCCCGGGGTCGCCGCCTACAACCCCGTTTTCGACGTTACGCCGGCGGCATTGATCGATGTTTTGGTCACTGAAAAAGGTGCGGTCGAGAAGCCCGATCACGTCTCAATCGCGCGGCTTTTCGGCCCTTGCGATTAGCGGTTTGCCTGCGTGCGTTTCGGACTACGCCGTGGTATAATCGTTCTGTTTGACTGGCCAAATAATCCCCTTTTAAATTAAACACTTATAGACCTCGAAATGGTAGATTTCGCGCGCGAGCTAATACCCGTAAATATCGAAGACGAGATGCGTCAATCGTATATGGATTATGCGATGAGCGTGATCGTCGGGCGCGCGCTGCCGGACGTCCGCGACGGCCTCAAACCAGTACATCGTCGGGCGCTTTTTACGATGAGCGAGATCAGCAACGACTGGAACAAGCCGTACAAGAAATCCGCGCGTATCGTCGGTGAGGTCATGGGTAAATATCATCCGCACGGCGACTCGGCGATCTACGACACGATCGTCCGTATGGCGCAGCCATTTTCGCTGCGTTATATGTTGGTCGACGGCCAGGGCAACTTCGGTTCCGTGGACGGCGATGCCCCCGCGGCTATGCGTTACACCGAAGTTCGCATGGCCCGGATCGCGCACGAATTGATCGCCGATATCGACAAAGAGACTGTCGATTTTCAGCCCAACTACGACGGTTCACTGAGTGAGCCGACGGTTTTCCCAACCCGGGTTCCGAATCTGCTCGTCAACGGATCGACGGGGATCGCCGTGGGGATGGCGACGAACATGCCGCCGCACCATTTGGGCGAGATCG
>DAOWDI010000187.1 GCA_030639105.1 Gammaproteobacteria bacterium
GAGCTGTTCGGCCATCAGCGATTGTGGATCGCTCGCATAAAAGCGACGCCCGTCGGGCGCGATCAATTCGACCTTCTCCTCGTCCCCCGCGAGTTGATAGGTCCCCCGCCCAAGTGGCGCGACGAATCGCAGCTGAAATCCCGAGGCTTTGCTGAGCCAGCGCATATTGGCACTCCACCCTTCGTCTCCGCGCTGTAGGGCGATGCGTCCATCGGCGCGCCAGGCACCAACAGCTTCGATGCGCCCCGCCGTTGTCGCCGGCCCCGGTGCCAGCGCACCGGGCCGAACATGCCCGGTGGCGCACCCGGCCAGCAAGGCCGCCAGCGGCACGAACCGCCACCTCACGGTGCCAGCCGCTCGATGACGTCGAGTAGCCGTTGATTGTCGGGTGTATCTTTTAGTGCGCTGTCCCAGATGTCCCGTGCAGCGTCTTGATCACCCATTACCCATAATACTTCTCCGAGGTGGGCGGCCACTTCCGGGTCGTCCCTGATGCTGCGGGCGCGCTCGAGAAACTTCATCGCTTCGCTCAAACGCCCAAGCCGGTACAGAACCCAACCCATACTGTCGAGGATATAGAAGTCGTTGGGGTTCAATACCAGCGCGCGCTCGATCAACTCGTGAGCCTCTTCATAGCGATCCGTGTGGTCCGCGAGCGTATACCCCAGGGCGTTTAAGGCTTGAGCGTTTTCGGGCTCGCGCGCCAGGATCGTGCGCAAATCCGCTTCGAGCACATCGAGCCGGCCAATCTTCTCGGCCAACATGGCCCTCGTATACAATAATTCCATATCATAGCGATCAGCCAGCGCGCGACCGTAGACGGTCATGGCATCGTCGAATCGGTTATGTTGTGTCAGGATCTCGCCCTCGGCGCGCACGAGATGCAGTGTTTGTTCGTCGTTCTCGGGCACGATCGATCGAAGGTGCGCCCGAGCATTCGCAATCTCGTCTTTTAACGACAGGATCAACGCGATTCGAATTTGCGATTGAAAATAGTTGCTGCCGCTCGTGACCGCCCGGTAAAGGTCCAACGCGTCATTTACTCGTTCGCGCGACTCGGCAATCTGAGCGAGATAGAACTTGGCATCATCCCTACGCACCTTCAGTTTGAGCAGCTTCTGAAAATTCTCGCGTGCGGCATCGATCCGATTCGCCTGCAGGTTAAGCAACCCGAGTGCGTAGATGACGTCGCTATTATCGGGCATCTTGGCGGCTAATATCGCGAACTGTACGCGGGCTTCTTCATAACGATTGGAATCCGCCAGCAAGCGGGCATATATCAATCGCAAACCAAAATCATCAGTTTCTTTCGCGATTGCCCGCTCCAACCAGGTGAGCGCAATGGGCGATTTGCCGTGCTTCTGCAGAAGGGCGACGTAGGCCATCGCGATATTTGTATCGCTCCCGCCGATTTCAACGACGCGCTCCATCGCCGTTCGTGCCTTGTCGAGTTCTTCGGCGCGGACCGCTAGTAGCGCATAAGCGACCAGGACCTCGGCGTCGCCGTCGCGGCGCGACATGAGCTTTTCCATGACCTCCATCGCCGTGAGTTTGTCTTCTTCGCGGCTCAGTAGGTTCGCAATCATCCGCAGCTGGCGGTCCTCACGTTTAGATTCAGCATTCAGTAGATATTCCAGATGCGTGATGGCCACATCCGCGTTGCCTTCGCGAATATGCATGGCCGCCAGGATCTGGCGTGCTTCGGTATCCTCCGGCGCTTTTTCGACCCAGATGCTTGCCGCCTGCAGCGCAGCCTTGTTATTGCGTGCGAATACAGCGATCTGAGTCGCGCGTTTCGCGATCTCGAGATCGCGCAGTTGTTTGGCCGTCTCGACATAGTGCTCGACGGCGATATCCATGCGCCCGCGCTGCCCCGCGAATTCCGCGACGAGTAGGCGATACAGCGGTTCGCTGTCGGTGTCGAATGCCGCGGCGCTGGATGGAGGATCGATGAGGTTGCCCTCGTTGAGGACCACGGGGTCCAAAACCGTAGGTGCGACCCTGGGCGGCGGTGGTACTTGCGTGACGCAGCCGCCGATCGCAACAACCCCAAGGGCGAACCCGATGCGCCTGACAGACCAACCGTTGCCAACAGTACCTCGCCGTGACCGCCGGGCGCCCTCGGCACTAAAGCATTTACTAAATGCAATCAAGATCTTAACCGCAATGTATTTTTGTGGAGGACAATGCCACTACATCGGGCATCCTGGTTTAAACTATAAAATAGTATACGCCACGTTATCCGAGTCGGTTTAATCAGGTGAGCGTGGAACTCAGTCCCACGCATCGAGCCCAGCATGCCCATCAGGATCTTCGGAATCAGTCATAAGACAGCACCCATCGACGTACGCGAGCAGCTTGCGGTGAATGCCGATCAGCTTCCGGATGCGTTGCATGGGCTCGTCGAGCACGGCGGTGTCTCCGAAGCCCTGATCCTATCCACGTGCAACCGCACGGAGTTGTACTGCAATGTCAGCACCGATACCAATGGGTATCCACTCGAATGGCTGGTTCGCTACAACCATCTCGAACCGTCGGTCCTCGAATCGTATATCTACACGCTGGACGAGGAAAATGCCGTCCGGCATGCCTTGAGGGTCGCCTGTGGCCTCGATTCGATGGTCCTGGGC
>DAOWDI010000195.1 GCA_030639105.1 Gammaproteobacteria bacterium
CACTGATGTGCACCTTAGGGCATAGAGAAATATTAAAGATATAAGCATAGAATTACAGCTAATTCGATATGTGTTCGCATGCAAAGTTCACGCTTTCAGCCGCTATGAGTATCGAGCATCGTCACCGACGCCGCAGACTCAACGATCATTTTGTCGACAATCTTCATGATTTTCTCTGCCGCTCCCCGATTTTGCATAACAATATCCCTACCGGCAGCCCCTGCCCGATCGCGCGCATCACTGCTTTGAAGCCATCCATCGATGCGCTCCACCAAGGCCTCAACATCTTCGGCAATACTGAGCGCGCCAACGGAATGTAGCATCCCGACGATAGCGGAGAAATTATAGGTATAGGGGCCTACAACGACCGGAACACCGAGCGCGGCCGGTTCGAGGACATTGTGTCCGCCCAGAGATACCAACGAACCACCAACGAAAGCAATGTCGGCGGCAGCATAGAAACTCGGCAATTCCCCCATCGAATCAATGAGGTAGACGGCTGTCTTGGGCGAACAAAGTTCGCCGCGGCTATGGCGCGCGACCCCGTATCCCCTCCGGCGGCACAGCTGTGCGACCAAATCAAAACGCTCCGGATGCCTGGGAGCCATCAGGATCAGCAAGTCTGGGTACCTGGCTCTCAATTCACCAAACGCCTTCAACAATATTTCTTCCTCGCCTTCGCGCGTACTACCGGCCATGAATACCGCTCGGCTGACCCCGAGAAAACGGCGCAACGCCTGTCCGGATTCCAAAATGCTCGGTGGCAGTTCAATATCAAATTTCAAGCTGCCAGTAGTCACAACCGCGCCCGGATCGGCACCAAGCGATATAAAGCGATCGCAATCATCAGCGCTCTGCGCCGCGAAATATGTTATCGCCGAAATCATAGCTCCGGTGATCGATGGCACACGGCGATACCGCGCGACAGATTTTTCCGAGAGTCTGGCGTTGGCTACCAACACCGGAGTGTTCGATTCACGACATCGGCTCAATAGATTCGGCCACAACTCCGTCTCCATCAGGATCAGCAATCTGGGATCGAAATGCGCCACGTAGCGATTCACCACCGATGGTAAATCATATGGGAAAAATGCATGCACCACGGAATCACTGAACCGATTTTTCACGATCGCGGCACCGGTTGGCGTGGTCGTTGTAAGCAATATGGGAATGGACGGAAAGCGGTCGAGCAAATGTTCGACAATTGGGGTCGCCGCAACTGCCTCACCTACGGAAACGGCATGGATCCATACAGGGCTGACGGCCGGTGCGGCAGGCAGGTCATAGGAAAATCTTTCACGCCAGCGAAAACGGTAAGACGGATCGCTAAGTCCGCGCCAAAAGATCCGGGCCAATAGGAGCGGGGCGACGAGGAAGGATACGGCAGTGTAGACGGATCTCAAGCGTTCAACCAGTCGAGGTAGGCGCGAACCCCTTCTTTGACACAACGGTAAGCCAATTCGCAACCCGCCGCGCGCAACGCACCGAGGTCGGCCTGGGTGAAACTCTGATAAGCATTACTCAGTTGGTCAGGAAACGGGATGTACTCGATTTCACCACGTCCATGCCAATCCATGACGGCCGTGGCAACCTCGGTAAACGTTTGTGCGCGTCCGGTTCCACAGTTGAAAATACCCGAACAGTTCCGATGCTTGCCGAACCACAACGTTGTATTGACGGCATCTTGCACATAGATGAAATCTCGACGCTGTTCACCTGCCGCATATCCATCACTCCCTTCGAATAGCTTAAGCGTGCCGGATTCGAGCAATTGATGATTTAGATGATACGCAACGCTCGCCATTGTGCCCTTATGCCCTTCGCGCGGGCCATAAACGTTGAAATATCGCAGTCCAACTATCTGGCTTTCAACGGAACCTAATTGCCGCCGCACAAAACAATCGAGTAAGTACTTCGAATACCCATACACGTTGAGCGGCTTTTCATTCGCAACATTCTCGGAAAACCTGGCGGAGCCACCATAGATTGCGGCGCTCGACGCATAGACGATAGGTATGTTGCGCTTTAGACAATACCGGATCAGATCCCGGGAATAGGCATAATTCAGATCCAACATCATCCGACCGTTCCATTCCGTCGTGGTAGAGCAGGCGCCAAGGTGATAGACGCATTCGATATTGCCGAATGGATCCCGGTCGGTGGAAAACCACGCACGAAATTCCTCCACGTCAAGGTAATCGGCAATCTGAGCCGTCGCGATGTTGGAAAACTTCCGCCCATCAGAAAGGTCATCTACAACGACCACGTCATCATGGCCAAGCTGATTGAGCTCGTGGACGAGGTTACTCCCGATGAAGCCCGCACCACCCGTCACGATTATCATTCTTGCTCCGCCTTGTGCATTTCGTCCGCCACAACTTTTTCGATGATTGCACTCGTCGATACCCCTTCGACGATCGGCAGCGTCAAGACCTCACCGCCAGCATCCAGAACATACCTCCCACCAACGATGTCATCGACCTTATAGTCGCCGCCTTTCACCAAAACATCGGGACTGATTGATGCAACCAACGCGTACGGATCATCGGTGTCGAAACTCACTACCCAGTCGACGGCGGACAGTGCGCTCACGACCGCCATCCGATCCTCCAGCCGATGAATGGGACGCCGCTGCCCCTTCAGACGGGATACCGATGCGTCTGAGTTCAACGCCACGATTAATCGCGTTCCGAGCGCCTTTGCCTGCGCTAAATAGGCCGCGTGCCCGGCATGGATGATATCGAAGCATCCGTTCGTCATTACTATGCGCTCGCCGCTCGCCCTCGCCTCAGCAAGCCGCGGCAACAATTCAGCCAGCGTCACGACGCCGTCGGGGCCGGTAGTGGTTGGTGATAAAGCGCGCTCCAACTCTTCGACACTCACTGTCGCGGTACCCAGTCTACCGACGACGATCCCGGCGGCCTCATTCGCATAAAGCACTGCATCCGTTAACTCTGCACCCGCTGCGAGAAAAGTTGCTAGAACAGCACAAACGGTATCGCCGGCTCCGGTGACATCAAAGATTTCTCGGGCTTTTGATCTCAGCGTGAACGCTGCGCCGCACGGCGAAACGAGCGTCATTCCCTGTTCACCACGGGTGATGAGCACGGCTGCGATGTTGCTTCCCTCACACAAGGAAACCCCGCGTTTGATTATCTCCTGTTCGTCTCCGCAGCGGCCGACACAGGCTTCAAATTCGGCAAGATTGGGCGTAACCACATAAGCTCCGGCGTAGCGCGAGAAATCATTCGATTTTGGATCTACAATCACGCGCTTGCCGGCGGCGCGCGCCGCGGCGATAAGCGCGCCGGGATCTGCCAGAAACCCCTTTCCATAGTCGGATAGAACGACGATATCTGCTTGGGGTAATTTCTCGAGAAAAACTTCCTGAAGGCGCACCGCATCGTGCAGCGGTCGTTCCGCTTCGAAGTCAAGGCGCAGTAGCTGTTGATGCTGGCTCAAAACCCGAAGCTTAACGGTAGTCTCACCAGATTTGGCACCAATAAAATGCGCCGAGATGCCGCACGATTTACATAGTTCCCACAAGCGTTCGCCAGCGGCGTCGACTCCAGCTCCTCCGATCAGATCCACGCCTGCACCGAGGGCGGCAACGTTCGCGGCGACATTCCCTGCTCCACCGACCCTTTCGCTCTCTCGCTGGACCGTAACGACCGGTACTGGAGCCTCGGGAGAAATGCGATTTGTTCTTCCGTCCCAATATCGGTCGAGCATCACATCACCGACCACTAACACGTTTCCCGGCCGCCAGTCTCTAAATGAGAAGGTCATGAAGTTGAATTTCGTCTGTTACGGTGGGCTTTGGTCGATTGATCAGATCAAGGGTATCGAAGTAGCATTGCCCGCGATCCTATCATTAAGCAATGGTCTAATCAGCGAAGAATGATGTTTCGATGATACCGCGTTACGCATTGGTGATCGGGTGTGCGTTACTCCTATCGTCCGGGGCCCCGGCTGAGGATGGATACCGCGCCACCTATCGGCTCATCGTGGGGCCGTTAACGGTAGGAAAGATGGAGCGATCATTCGAAGTTAAACCGGATGGCAACTATCACTTTGTATCGAAATTAAAAGCCACCGGTCTCGCATCCATTATCCACCAGGATGAGCTGCTCGAAACCAGCTCCGGTACTTTTCAGTCGGGGGCCTACTACCCCGCCCATTACACCTGGTTAAGAAAAAACAGGAAGAAACCGCGAGCTATCAGCATGCACTTCGACCGTGAAAATGCAAATATCAAGACGGTTGTCAATGGTAAAACCATATCCTCGCCGTTGAACGAGAACCTGCTCGATAAGCTTGTATATCAGGCGGCCCTAATGCACGACCTGAGATTGGGTAAGACGGATCTCGACTACCGAATCGCGGATCGAGGGAAAGAAAAGCGATACCGGCCCATCTTCGCGGAGCAAGAACGGACCAAAACGGACATAGGCGAATTCAATACAATAAAAGTCGTTCGTCAGCGCGTAAAGGATAAACGAAGGACAACTTTCTGGTGCGCAGCCAAACTGGCATACTTACCGGTCCGGGTCTCCTATCGCGAAAAGGACGGCAAGGAAACGATCGCGCTACTGACGGAATACCAACGCATCGACAGCAGCTCGTCGCAGGCGCCACGGCTAAAAGAACCCTGAGATCGGCCCTTGCCTCTAGCCTAAATCGCACGCTCGACACTTGCGGACGCGCTCAAGCTGGGCAAGACCACCTGCTATTCGCTATTGCTGTAAATCCCGCAGCAATGTCGCCGCTTCGGCCCGGGACGGGAATACCCGATCGGTCTTGAGGATGGACTCCAATTCTCGAACGGCACTGGAGTGCTCGCCCGCCTTGGCCAGGGCACTCGCGAAGTGATAACGGATTTCCGGATTTTCCGGCGCCGCTTCAATCGCCTTGGTCAACAAATCAACCGCCTGCTCGTGGTTTCCCTTGCGCAGCATTATCCACCCGTAGGTATCGGCGATCTCAGCACGGGTAGGGGCTGCATCATACGCTCTGCGCGCATAGTCACCCGCTCGTTCGTCATCCAATTCATCAAAAATCCAAGCCAGGTTGTTTAACGCAATGATGTTGTGCGGCTGCAACTCAAGTACCTTTTCATATTGAGCGATAGCGTCGGTTTGGCGGCCGTCCGAAAGATCGGCCGTGGCCTTGGTAACACGAACCGCTACGTCGTTAGGATATTCGGTGAGCCATTCATCGAGCAGTTTCGCATCGCCCCCGGTCTGTTGATGCACCCCGTACAGTCGCAAAAGAGATTGCGAACTCGGATTGAGATCGTGCGCCTTGCGGTAGGCCGTCAACGCTTCAGGCATCGCACGTTTGGCAAAACTGATGTCACCCTGAAGGGCATAGCCAATGGCCTGAGATTTTTCGTTAGCGACAAGCTCACTAGCCAGTTTCCCTGCCGCGTCGAACTCCTCGCGACGAAGGTGCAGATGCGCCAGCGCGACCCGTGCCTTGACGGCCTCTGGAAATTGCTCCGTAAGTTCGACAAGAGTCGACTCCAGCGCCCCGGCATCGCCCATCTGTTCGTATGCTCGCGCGAGCAATTCCATCGCCTGCGCGGAATCCGGAAACCGCGCAACCATCGCCTTTATTGCCGACACCGCGGCCTGCGGCTCACCGGCGTTCATCTTTACCATTGCGTATTCGAACTGTGCCGCGGGCGCGTATGGCGCCAGCCTATAGGCTTCTTCGGCCATGTTTTGCGCTGCCACGGCATTCCCGTTGTGCCGATGATGTCGCGCGAGAAGGATACGAGGTTCTACCGCATCGGCATTATTCTCCCGCGCTTGTTCCCACAACTGCAGCGCCTCATCTACGTTGCCTTCCGCGGCCAGTATCGATGCCATATAGAGTAAGCCCTGGAGCTGATTCGGCGCCTGGTCCAGAATAGCTTGCAGCCTCGCTTTAGCGCGTTCGTTGTTGCCCGCCTTGGATGCAAGCCGGGCGAGATTGAGATTTGCCGGATGGAACTTTGGATCCTTCGCGAGCGCGGTTTTGAAATCCGCGGTCGCTTTTTCGGTATCTCCGAACAGACCATACAGATAGCCGCGCACGTTGTAGACGACGGCAGTCTCGGGCCCCTGCTCGATGAGTTCATTCGCCGCCGCCAATGCCGCCACCTCATTCCGTTTGGCCGCATAACCGAAGGCCTGCAGTACCCCCACAAGGGCGAAATCTGGCGCCTCTGCGCGGATAGCGGCGAGTTCCTTCAACGCTTCATCAAATTTTCCACCGCGCATTTTGCTAAAGGCAAGTTGGGCGCGGATCGGTATCGAATCGGGCGCAAGCTCATAAGCGCGCTCCAGACTGCGAGTGCCGGCGGCAAATTTCCCATGCTTCAAATAAGCCGTGCCCAAAAGCGCCAACATCCGGGGATCGGATAGGCTTTCAATATCGGCATTTTCGAGATCGCCGAGTCCGGTATTCAACCGCCCGGCCGCAAGTTGCACCGCCCCGAGCATCCGCCGATATTCCTCGTTCGCGGGATCAATTGCCAGGAGGCGATTGAGATACTCTTCCGCTCGTGTGAGTTCGTTCAACTTGAAGTGTATCGTTGCGGCCTGAGCAAGGCTGTCACGATGGTTTGGAATAACCTGCAATATTTGTCGCAGATAACGCAGTGCCGCATCCAGGTTATTCTGCTGACGCGCTATCAAGGCACGTAAATATAGCGCCCGCGGATCTTCATTCGACGCTTTACCGATGGCCGTCAAGTCGGCCAACGCACCTTTACTATCTGCGAGCGCGGCCCGCACGCTGGCCCGCCCCAACAGCGCCACAGGGCTCCCGGGGATAATTTCCAGTGCTTTGGAATACGCTTCGCGGGCATCACCGTAGTTCTTATCGTGCCGGTCGAGATCGCCTTTCAGCAGCCAGATATCAAAATCGTTCTGGGTTACCTCCAGGGCCGCCTGCACCTCTTTGCGCGCTTGCTCCGTGTCACCCATTCCGATCGCCGCCCTTACCACTGCCCGGCGCGCATCTACATTACCCGGGTCCATCTCGATCGCCCGCTCGAACCCGGCCCGCGCTTCCTCGAAGCGCCCGACCGCCAAATCGAGTAGGGCTTGCAAGCTTATCCACTCAGCACTCGAATCGTCACTGTTCAGCGCAAGCTCCGTTGCGGCCACATCCACGTTTCCGTTGATGATCAAAGTTTTTGTGATCGCGCGATTAAGCTCATCGGCAATCATGCCGAGCCTACGCGCACGCTTCAGCTCCTTTAACGCCGCATCTGCATCGGCACCCGCCAGATAGGCCTGACCAAGAACAAAACGCGCCTCGGGGTTGTCCGGTGCGCCCTGTACCGCGTTCTTAAGTTCGATCACCGCGGTTGCCAAATCACCGGATTCCAGAAGAGCACGGCCTTTTTCCAAAGACTCAGCTGGATCCATGCGGTGACCGCAGGCCGCCAGACAACAAAGAAACGTCGTGAACACCCAATACCTTCCGATCCCTGAGGCGCGCACGTCTCCCGGATTACGGCAGTTGAACTCATCTAGCCGCGGATTCATTTTTCTCATATCAATGCCTCGCGTATTGATTAGAACCAACTGTTAGGGAATTTGCATACCGTCGGCCTAACCTTCCCTGGCGTTTAAGATCCGGATCATTTCCGGTGCCGGAATATATCCACCGATTGATTCCCCATCCAGGTACACCGCCGGCGTACCACGAACGCCCATCGCTTCGCCCATACGATAATGATCCTTCACCGGGTTCGCGCACACAGAGGACTTGATCGCCTTCCCACCCTTCGCGGCCGTCAACGCTGCCTTGCGATTAGCGGCGCACCATACCGATACGGCCTTATCATAGGATTCGCCGCCAATTCCGGTACGCGGGTAGGCGAGGTAGCGGACTGCAATACCGGCATCATTGAGCTGCTCTATTTCCCGATGCATTTTCCGACAATAAGCACAGTCGATATCGGTATATACGTACAACGTATGTGAGGCCTTGCCTTTCGTTGGCGCAAATTCGATCATATCCTCGATGCCGAGACTCACGAAAGCAGCTATTCGTGCTTCAGCGCGGCGATTCTTTGAAATGTTCTCCAATGATTGCAGATCGAAGACATCTCCTTTAACGAGGTACCGGCCGTCTTCACTGATATAGAGTAAGGATGGTCCGAGCATTACCTCATACAATCCCGGAAGCGGTCCAGGCAAAACGCTCGTAACCTCGGCATCAGGCAGCACGGTCTTTATTGCGTTGCCCAGGCGAACTTCGAGTTCTGTGTCCGCGGTTGCGATAGCGGCGAATAATGACAGCACCATGAATATGGCCGTTCGGACTTTCATCATATTGAATCCTCGGAAAATAGCAGACTATCGACGGTTAACGCATTGTAGAATCATACAGTTGGCAACACCACGGTTGTTAACGCAATTTGACTCTCTCAACCGCCATGTATTCGATAAATTGGTAGCGGCAGTTTTCATTACCTCTATAATCTCGGGTCTATATCACCGTTATATCGTCAACACGGCCCAAACCGATCAACGAGGTTCACCGCCCATGAACGCAAACCAATCCGATAAGCTGGAGGGTCAGTCGTTAGGCAACTAGCAAGTATTGAACACTATCGGCAAAGGAGATATGGCGACCATCCGCCTCGGCCAGAACCCTTTTGTCAACTGGCCGAACCGCTACGATCATAGCGATCACAATCGTGACGGTATTTAAGGTTCGCAGTTCGATTATCGAATGGGCATCGATCAATTACCAACTACAATTCCAACGCAAGTATCTCTATACACTGATTGAACGGGTCAATTACCCGAAACTGGATTTTTTTTCTAGCACAGGAATGACACTGCTTGAACTTGATAATTGAAGAAGCCCAACCGCACCGAAGCATCCAGCTCGACGATGTAACGCGGCTGCTGGTACGGCAGAACATCCTCTCGGCCAATACGGCCAAGCAGGTGAGTACGACAATAAATCCGGATGATCCGCGCCACCCGTTCGTCCAACTAGGTGACCTCGATCTCAGGGACTTGTCCAATCCCAATCTCGATCTCACCTTGAGCACGGAGACGATAACGCGATTGATAGCTGAGGCAACCAACATCGCTTATGTTCGGATCGATCCGCTCAAAATCGATGTCGAGGCGGTAACCAGCCTGGTATCCCAAGCGTATGCAACGCGCTTTCAGTTTCTACCGGTAGAGGTCACCGGCACCTACGTGACTATCGCAACGGCGGAGCCCTACGTACGTGAATGGGAGTCGGAATTGATGCCGATTCTAAAGCGTGAAGTTCGACACGTACTCGCGAATCCTCTCGACATCGAAAAATACCTCAAAGAATTCTACGGTGTTAGTCGTTCGTTGTTTGGCGCCGCCACCAAGGCCGCCGATGAACAGGGGGTTAGTATTGGCAATTTTGAGCAGCTGACCGAACTCGGGGCCATCGGAGAACTCGACGCGAATGACCAGCACGTTGTTCATTTGGTCGACTGGTTACTTCAATACGCATTCGATCAACGGGCGAGCGACATCCACATCGA
>DAOWDI010000015.1 GCA_030639105.1 Gammaproteobacteria bacterium
TGGTGCTGCTGGCGATGTGGCTGTTTGCTGAAGGACATTTTCTCGTTGCGATCCCCATCGCCTGGGCGATGACGTTTCTGGATACCGTAGACGGCAAACTCGCTCGCGTCACGCTAACTTCCTCCTCTTGGGGCAATACCTACGACCACGGTATCGACTTGATCCATCCCCCGTTCTGGTGGTGGGCCTGGTACATCGGCATACAGCCGATAGTAACGCCGGGCATCGCCCCCGCTCTCGAGCCGGCGCTGTGGATAATCCTAGTCGGCTACGTGATCGGACGTCTACTGGAACTCCTGTTCATCACCGCCTTCAAGATACAAACCCACGTATGGCGGCCGATCGATTCTTTTTTTTCGCACAATAACCGCCCGACGCAATCCCAACCTCGCGATCTTGACGCTCATGACCCTCGCCGGCCATCCGGACGCAGGCTTTGTCGCCGTCGCCGGCTGGACCGTCATTTCCCTGATCTTTCACGGCGTGCGACTGGTTCAGGCAGCGACGCTACGCGCACGTGGCGGGCGTATCGTCTCGTGGCTCACACAGAAAGACGATGATGGGTAAGCGTAACGCCGATGGAAGCAGTTCACAAAAGCTGTGTTTGACCGTTATCGGCGAAAATGGCGCCATCGTGCAGGCCATAGGTTCCACGGGCGCGGCACTTGAGCAGGAGAAGGCGTGCAAACCCGTAGACAAAACGATTAGCGGATAGTGCGACCTTACTGCTTGGTCCAGGTTGGCCGCCGCCCACACGACAGCGCATGGTCCGCCAAAGTCATGCAGAACAATCTATACCTTCACAAGACCGCAACCGGGATCGCCGTGCATATGAAGAGCACGGCGTCCGAAACGACCCCGCCCGTCTCCAGAACTGGTGCGCGCACCAGCCGCCAGCTCACACCAATGCCGTCACCATCCGGCTAGGGACCGGGTCGACGTATTCAGTGCTTGAAGTAGTAAGGTCTAGCTGGGGCTGGTCGGTTCAGGCGGGACTGACATTCTCTGCTTGTGGACCTTTTTGGCCCTGGGTAACTTCCATGGAGACTGTCTGGCCTTCCTGCAGGGTCTTGCGGCCATCACCATTTATCGCGCTGTGATGCACGAATACGTCCTTGCCGCCTTCCCGTTCGATAAAACCATAGCCTTTTTCGTCGCTGAACCATTTAACGGTTCCGGTCACTAGTTCTGCCATATCAAATACTCACTTATTTCAAATTGCCACTACGAATGGCGTTGTCCGCGGCTGCCTATCTCAGTCAGCTCAGGCGCATATTACCGCTCATTTACACTCGATTCTACGAGCTTGAAATGCAGCAGGTCCGATTCGATGCCGCTGATATTGATTTCCCATCACGGCTATACAGCACAAGCCGCCATCAGGGCGCGGATCGATCGTCATAAAAAAGCGGCGCTCATTCCCATTCGGCGACCTGACCGCGCAGTACTTTTAGCTGTGATCGCCGCGCCTTATTCCACAATCGCCGCTGGCGCGCGGCAAGATTCGGTTTGGTCGTCTTACGCTTCTTGCGCGCCAGGGCGGCGCGGCTGATTAGTTCGCGCAGGCGCTCGCGCGCCATCTCCTCGTTCCGCTCCCGGCTGCGGAATTGCTGTGCCTTGATGTTGACTATCCCGTCCTTTGTCACGCGCTTGTCGGTCATGGCCAGCAACCGTTCCTTATGTTGGCGCGACAAGGACGAACCGTGGATATCGAAACGCAGCCGGACCGCGGAGGACACCTTGTTAACGTTTTGGCCGCCGGGGCCCTGCGCCCGGATCCCGCGCAGTTCGATTTCGTTCTCGGGGATAGCTATGCGCTCATTGATCCGGAGCATTTTCTGTACACCATCGCGGAGAAGAAAATCTTCATGCCATTCAAGGGACAAGCCTGTGTGCGTCGTTCCAGCAGGTAGTGCGGTACGGGCAGCTCGCATTTCTTACTTATATCCCCATCCCACTCAGCGTCACCATCAGGTCGTTCAAAATGCCGGTGATGCGTGGATGTTCCACCTCGAAATGCTCGATCAACTCTTTCACGGATTCGTCGAGTCCTGCCGCGCCAGCATTTGCGGGTTCTGCGAGCTGGCTTTCCAGCTCCGCGACCAGTCCCTCAAGGCGTACCTTCGCGGCACAATCTTCGACATTGAGGCTCTCAATCTCTGCCCGCAACGAGTCAATCGATGCGGATATTTTTTCTTTGCTCATAACGTTCCTTGCTCGTTTCGCGCACCCCGACCAATCTCGGGCCGCCGCCTGTATACTCCAGCTTCAACGTTCCGCGTCCGCAGCACATCCGATGCACAAAAGCACGGCCGGATCGTATTCCAGACGTTTGCCATCGATCGGCTCGCCGCAACACAGACAATCGCCGAAATTGCCGTCAGCTATTCGTTGTAATGCGCTGCCTATCCGATCCAATTGGACCTTGCGGCGGCGTTGGGCTTCAATCGACATCGCCTGCGCCTGCATGGCATCCATGCGCGAGAGGCGGCCCACCCGGGCCTGATCGAGTTCCACCGGTTGGACCGCTTCGGCAGTCATCGCCTCGAGCGCTTCGAACTCTTCACGCTGCCAGATAAGCCTCGCCTTGAATGTCGCGTAATCGATGGCCACTATCCTTGTCACGTTTAACCTCAATATAGCCCATGTTTAACACCTCGTCGTTGATTTCGCCGATTATTTTGGGTTCTTCGGGCATTTTATAAAAAGTCGACCCTCATGTTTTCAATGATCCATGATCTCGACAACCTGATGTAGTGCCCTAACAAAACTTGCCCACCGGGTAAGCTTTTAAATGGGAGGCAAAACAAAAGTCGTCGGTGTTAATGATGGGGTAGGGTTGCCGAGCGTCCATGCCGAAGGCCGGCGGTGCCCATCCAATTGTCGTAAAAAGTCTTCGCTTGTGCATTGAATTCGGTCAATGCCGTATCGACGCTTGCTTGAAGCTTCGACACGGCCCCTGCGCCTAATCCATCCTCGAGCGCGGCGGCATAAGCGGGCACGGTGGCCCACTCGGCGACGGTGTCATTGGTCACCTCGACATGAAACTGGATGCTGAACACCTTGTCACCGATCGCCAGGGCCTGGACCGCACACGCGGGAGACCGTGCCATTACGACGGCACCGGGGGGAACCGCCGTCACCTCGGCCGCATGCCACTGCAGCGTGTTCAGCCGGGTGGGCATGCCGTTGAAAAATGTACTCTCCCGCCCTTGGGGTGTCAGTTCCACCGGCATGACGCCGACTTCGGGCATGCCCTTCGCGACCTTGCCGCCGAGTGCGGTGGCAAGCAATTGATGGCCAAGACAGACGCCTAGGAACGGTAATTCTAGATCAAGTACCGCGCGCCGGATCTCAGACTTCTCCGCCGCCAACCACGGGAAAGCCGACTCCTCCCATACGTCCATCGGGCCGCCCATTACCCACAGGCCATCATAAGCCCGCAGATCGGGTATAGCCTCACCGCGGTCCAGCTCGACCACGTCCCAGGGGATCCCGTCGGCAGCAAGAAATTCCCGAAAGATGCCGGGGTGTTCGACGTCGAGGTGTTGAAATACCAGCAATCGTGGGGTCGCACTCATACTATCAGCTCGCCGACGGCGGGCATTCGCCTGAGCGTTTCCGGCAGCAGCACCCAGTCGCGGATGCGATTTTCGAGGCTACCAAGGAGCAATAACCCAACCACGATCCCCGCGTCGGCCAGGGCGCCGTCCAGGTGCGGTTCAAAATGGTCGAATGTGGTCATTTCACGCCCAGAAAATTCGTGATCCATTGCATAATACTGAGGTTGTCATGGCGGCGGCCCAGGGACTCGACGGCATCGGCATGCACAGGAGCCGGGATGACCTCACGGCGGAGCTCAAGCAGTACATCAATGTAGTCCCTCTCAAATTCCGGGTGACCCTGGATCCCGAGCATCGTCTCGTTGAACTGGATGATAAAATTCGCGCAATGGTCACTACTCGCCAAGACCTTCGCCCCGCCGGGCACGGTGGTAACCTGATCCTGATGGCACACGGGCACCGTAAATTGCTTCATCGGGGGGTCCATCCAGTCCACCCGTGCATGCGTTCGATAGCGCTGGACGCCGACCCCCCAACCTTGATCTGATTTTTGTGCACGACCACCGAGGGCCTGGGCCATCGCCTGGTGTCCGAAGCAGAGCCCGACCATCGGGCGCCCACCACCGACCAGGCTCCGGATAAACTGCTCGAGCACCGGGATCCACGCGTATTTGTCGTAGACGCCGACGCGCGAACCCGAGGTGATGTAGCCATCACATTCATCGGGCGCTTGCGGGACCTCTGCCTCGTAAACACGGTAGGTTCGCCACTCGACATCATGCCCGGTGCTCGCGATGGCAGCAGCAAACATTACGGGATACCCTTCAAATCGGTCGCGCAATTCACCCGGAATGAAATCACAGGCCAGCAAACCGAGCCGATACATTATGAAACTCGCGCCCACATCTGGCAATTGCTCAACGGCATTGGATGAATCAATCAGACGTTCCCATAGCGCGACAAGGCGAAAATGATTGGAAAAACGCAGTTTACACGTGCGTAAAGGAGCATTAAACCCGATCCACCTTATGGTGCCGCCGCTTGCGGGGGGCCGTTCGGCTGGAGAAGGTCATGGCAAACCGCGGCCGCGCCAGACTCGTGAGTGCTCAGCACCACCGATTTCGAGATAATAA
>DAOWDI010000203.1 GCA_030639105.1 Gammaproteobacteria bacterium
AATCCGACGGTGTTGGCGTTCGCAAGATTGTGCGCCGCGACCGCCTGGGCAGTCATCATCTGCTTCGCGGCCGACATGGCCAGGTAGATCATGCGGTCCATAGCGGCCTCGCGGGTGTGTTGTCAGACATCTTGTTCAAATACTCTGTTAACGGATATTGATGAGCGATTGGGTCACCGTATCGGCCGTTGAAATTACCTCGGCATTGGCTTGGAAGTTACGCTGTGCCACGATCAATTTGACCAGCTGCTCGGAGAGGTCGACATTAGAGTCCTCCAGCGCGCCTGACTGCAGCAGACCCAGGCTGCTCGTACCGGGTGCGCCTTCGAGCACGCTGCCGGAGCTAAAGGTCTCGGCCCAATTGTTGTTTCCGAGCTGCTGTAGCCCCTGCGCATTGGCGAAGTTACCGAGAGCGACCTGTCCCTGGACCTCGTATTGGCCATTGGTGAAACGGGCGAAAACAATGCCGTCACCATCGATATCAACACCAACGAGCCTGCCGGTAGTGAATCCATCCTGGCTCAGCTGGTTGACGCCGAATGGCGCGCCAAACTGGGTGGAGCCCGCAAGGTCGACGGTTATGTTGAGCGGTGCCGTACCAGGCGCCGGGGTGAACGCCGGCAAGGTGATCGTGCCGCCCGCGGGTGTCGCCAACGCGCCTGTGGTGTCGAAGGTCAACGGATCGGGGCCGGATACCGCGGCGCCGTCCACCAGCGTATAGGTATCCCAACTGTTGGCGGCGGCCATTTTTACGAAATAGGTCTGCAGTAGATGCGAACCGCCAAGCGAATCGAACACCGATGTTGCGGTGGTGTTATTGAAACTCGTGCTATCAGTCGCGTCAAACGGCGCCGTCGTCGGCACACTCACCTGCGAATCGAGATTTACACCGAGAATAATCTGTGTTGTCGCATTCGGCGGCGTATTCGCGGTGGAGAGCTGCAACGGCGCCAGAACGCCTGTGATAGAACCCGAGGCGTCGGCGCTAAAGGCATTGAGTTTCTGATCATTGGAATTCACGACGAACCCGTCGCGATCGATGCCGAAGATGCCATCGCGCGAATAGACCCGGGCGCCGTTATCATCGAGGATAAAGAAGCCCTGCCCGCTGATCGCGAGATCGAGTCCATTGTCGGTAAAGGTAATATTACCCTGGGTAAATTGCTGCGCGACACGCGCGGTATTTACGCCCTGCCCCGCATTATTCGAAGATGTACCCGGGCCCGTGACCGCATAGACATCATGAAACTCAGCGCGCGAACCCTTAAAGCCGATGGTGTTCACGTTCGCGACATTGTTACCGATGACATTGAGATCCGTTTGCGCGGCGCGCAGGCCGCTGATTGCAGTTCGAAATGGCATTGCTTGTTACTCCTGATATTTCCTGTCGGTAGATCCGTTATAGAACTCTTTTGATGCTGCCGAGGTCGACGGCGCCGATATCCGTAAGGTTCAATACCGGCGGTTGGCCACCACGGGACAGCGTGACGCTTTCGACGGGGGCCTGAACAAAGGTCGATATTGCCTGCGCGGTGCCATCGAGGATGGCCGTCGCTTCGAGCATGTAGCGGCCCGGCGCCACCCTGACGCCGGATGCATCAAGGCCGTCCCAGGCGAAATCGACCAGACCCTGATCGTGTGCGCCGAAGGTAAGCTGACGCACGACCTGTCCGGACTCATCACCAATCACGATCCGTACATCGCTTGCCGGTGACGGCAGCTCGAACGCGAGCGCCGGCTCGCTTTGTGGATCGAGGGGCACCGTCCCGCTTTCAATCAATACGCTGCGCCCGACCATAGTCGAGGCTTGCAGGGCCTGGCTGGATTGCAGGGAAGCGGCAAGCGAACTGAACGACTGCTGCAGTTCAGTGATCCCACTGACCGTGCCGAATTGTGCAATCTGGCCGAGAAAATCGCCGCTTTCCATCGGCTTCAGCGGATCCTGATTCCGCAGCTGTGTCAGCATGAGCTCGAGAAATTGCTCCTGCTGTAAATCGCCGCTCGGCGCTGCTGTTTCTTTCTGGCGATCGATTGCCAGGCTTTCGAGCCCCGGCGGTAATAGACCAATCGGATTATCCATAGAACTACCCCGTTCAGCGCTGACCCAGAGTCAGCGTTCGCTGCAACA
>DAOWDI010000171.1 GCA_030639105.1 Gammaproteobacteria bacterium
AGTGTCCACAATTCTGCATTTTTCACCGGCTTGTTGTTACTCGTTCGCCAATTACGTTTTTTCCAGTTGGGCAGCCATTCGGTGATCCCCTGCTGCACATACCTGGAATCCGTCCACAAACGGACGCGGCTCGGGATCTTCAGCGCGCGCAAGGATTCTATCGCCGCAATCAGTTCCATGCGATTGTTTGTGGTCTCGGGTTCGGCTCCTTTAATTTCCTTTTCTATCCCCTCGTAGCGCAGCAATGCGGCCCAGCCCCCCAACCCCGGATTTCCACGACAAGCGCCATCGGTGAAGATCTCTACAAGCGGTCGGGAGGACAACGTCATTGCACGCGGTTTTGTCGATTCTGTAAGTTTGCGCGCGCGCGCGCCGTCGGCTCGGCAACACCACCGGCAATCATCTGTCGGCGTGTTTGCCAAGACGATTTCAAGGGTGTTATGGCCGCGATGTGTTTTCTTGCGACAATGACATATACGTTGCCAAAAAACGGCCAGCAATGGGATCCGAGTTGCTCCACAAACCCCAGCTTCGCGCTGATCGTGCCGCGACGCAGCGGTGGACGAAAAGACACCTTTTTCAAGAATTCGATCTCGAAACCAACCAGCCTCAGCCAATCCTTAATCCGCGATGCGGGCAAAAAATGCCCAGACCACGGTGGTCCACCGCGCCAGCGCGCCAGTTTCCGCCAAAGTCCGCACAGGCTCCATGGATTGAATCCTACAATTACGATATGCCCTTCGCCAATCAATACGCGCTCGGCCTCGCGTAGCACGGCGTGCGGCTCTACCGCGAACTCCAAGATATGCGGTACGACTAACACGTCAATAGAATCGCCCGCGAGCGGCAATGCGTCGTATCGACCTACAATACCAGGATGATGTTCCTGACTGGTATCGTTAGCGATCAATAGGGCATGCGATATACGGGTCGTGGCAAAGAACTCCTCCGAAACGTGATTTCCCAATTGAACAATGTGGTAGCCGAAAAGATTGGGCAGAATCATGCCCGCTAATTCGAGTTCGGCATCGCGAATATCCTTACCCGCAACGCCAAACCAGGTACGCAATCGCGCCGCGACCTGCGTGCTGTCAAACGAAAGGAATTTTCGACTAGCAGAACCCATCACAAAATTATTCGTTTCGGCGCCGGCGGCAACTTCTGTACAACGCCGAACGCGAGTGCCGTAGTTTAACTCGACTAACCAAGTGGCGAGCAATGCCGCGATACACGAATCGTGTTAACGGCCCGGCGAATCGTCCCCGGAATACGCCGTAAACCGCGGTGCAGCTAGCACTATGGGGTGCTCACCGCGACCTGCTTTCACGATCCCCAAGTAGTAATGCGCACAGCAAAAAGCCAATGTGGTTTTTATTACCAAAATGGGGCAACCCGCCCGGTATTAGCCGGCTGCCGACCACGGTATTTCGCCGATTGTAGCGCAATAGTCTAACTCACCGGCGGGAATGCTAGAACCCATCTCAAAATTATTCACCTACGCGCCGAGAGCGATTTTTCCGCGATTCGACGCGCGAGAAGCGGTTTGGCATGGTTCAATGAGTGACGAGCAACGGCAAAATATGCGCAGACAGCCGTTGGCCGGGTTACCACCCTGAGATCCGCGCCGAGGGTGTTGCAGTGCTTGAACATAGCTTTACATGTACCGCCGAAAGCTCACTGGGTGCCGCGTTGATACGCTATGCGGCGATAGTTACCATAGCGTCTATGCTATGGTGGAGCATCAAGCGCTGGGGGACGCTGCTTTTGGCGCTGCCCATATTATTGACTGCGTGCTCCCGCCCGTGGGTCCACGACCCGCTCCCGGGAGCATCGCCGAACAATGACAGCGTGCCCGCGGCGCGGAATCTCGTCATCCAACCCAGCGTTATAGAGGACAGCGTCCAAGCATCCGATTTGATCATTACCGATGCCTGGGAACGACTCGCTCACGAATTCAATTGGCCACGTTTCACCAATAGCGAGATAGCGGCTGCACTCCGATCGCTCACTAAACACCCCGAAGGCTTCGAACGTGCATCGCGGCGCGCGGAACCATCCTTGTGGTTTATCGCCGATGCGGTTGCCAGGCGCAAGCTGCCAGCAGAGCTGACACTCGTCCCCCTGGTGGAGAGCGGATTCAGCGTTCACGCACGCTCGCAACATGGCGCCGCCGGGATCTGGCAGTTCATGCCGGCAACCGGTCGCCGGTTCCACCTAAAACAGACCAGTTGGTACGACGCGCGCCGCGACATCATCGCATCTACGCACGCCGCGCTGAATTATCTCGCCCACTTGAATGAACGTTTCGATGGGAACTGGCTGCTAGCCTTGGCGGCCTATAATTGCGGCCCCACAACCGTGCAGCGCGCGGTTGCTAAAAACGGTTCACACGATTTTTGGGTCATTGCCGCCGACCTACCGACCGAGACCAAGCGCCATATCCCAAGACTTCTCGCGGCAGTCGCCATCGTCGCCGACCCCTCGAGCTACGGCATCACGCTGCATCCAATCGCGAACACCCGGCTTTTCACCGAAATCGATCTCGGCGGGCCTGCCGATCTCGAATTCCTGATGCAGGTCGACGGCTGGTCCGAAACCGGATTCAAGCAACTCAATCCGGCGTTCGAGCGTGGCCATACGGATCCCGACGGGCCGTATCGGATCCTGGCTCCACTTGCGCTGCAAGCGCGGATCAGCAGGGCGGTTGACGAGCTTCCAGCCGAGGAGCGAATACCATCACGGATCCATATCGTGCAGCCCGGTGATACTTTGTCCGAGATCGCGATGCGCTATAGTGTTGGCATCAACACGATTCGTCGGCGGAACAATATCCGCGGGAACCTCATAGGTGTCGGCGCCGAACTTGTCATTAGAGCACCGCTACTCGATGGCCGCAATCTACGCGACGGCCACACGCCGGGCCGCTACCACCATATGATCCAGCCTGGCGATTCATTCTGGAGCGTGGCGCGAAAATACAGTACGACGGGAAAAACTATCGCGGAGCTCAACCACTTAATGCTCAAAGATACGCTTTATCCGGGTCAGATACTCATTATCCGCCCAGCTGGCGAGATATGGCGCTACGATGTCGTGCCGGGCGACTCATTGTGGACCATTGCACGAAAATTCAAGGTCAGTATCGATCAATTACAGCGGTGGAACGATCTGCCGCCGCGTAGGCCGCTGCACCCTGGTCAATCGTTGATAATTTCCGATCCGCAAGCGGGCAATAATAAGAAAACCTAACGGTCGTAATTTTCCCCGAAGGTCGTGCTACGGGGAGCAGTTCGCTCATGAATATTTATCAGGGACCGTCAATAATGACCGCTCTTGATCATGGCGCGGCCGCTCTTGGCGAACTACACAAAGGAGAGGAGGTCAGACCGTAGTGCTGAAAGAAAATAATGCCTAAGTCCGACAGGCTCCCAGAAGGAGAATCGTCCATGAGAGAGACCGTTGAGAGATACTACGGATCGGTCCTCGAATCTTCGAGTGACTTGAAAACTAACGCCTGTACGACTGCAGGACCACCGCCCGGGCACCTCAGTGACCTGATCGGGAATGTCCACGGCGACATCACCTCCACCTATTATGGCTGTGGTCTGGTGTACCCGCCACAACTCAATGGCATGCGTATTCTCGATCTTGGCTGTGGAACCGGACGTGACTGCTATGTATTGTCGCAACTCGCCACCGAGGACGGAATCGTCATCGGTATCGATATGACGGAGGCTCAACTGGAAATCGCACGTGGGCATCTCGACTATCACACCAAGAAATTCGGGTACTCGAAGCCCAACGTCGAATTCAAGAAAGGATATCTTGAAACACTGGATGAGATCGGGCTCCAACCCGGGAGTTTTGATGTAATCGTCTCAAACTGCGTTATCAATCTCGCAACCGACAAGCCTGCCGTACTGCGCCACGCTTACTCGCTGTTAAAGGAGGGCGGCGAGTTGTACTTCGCCGATATCTACGCGGACAGGCGCATCTCAAAGCAGCTGGCGAGCGATCCGGTACTGTATGGGGAATGCCTCAGTGGGGCCCAGTACTGGAATGATTTCCAGACCCTTGCGAAGGCTGTCGGGTTCCACGATCCGCGCCTCATCAAGGATAGCCCGATTGCGATCCACGACCCGGCGATTGCACAACTGCTTGGCGATGTTCGCTTTTATTCCGCAACCTACCGGCTGTTCAAGAACGACCAACTCGAAGCAGCATGCGAAGATTACGGTCAAGCAGTTGTCTACCGCGGTACCATCGATCACGAACCGCGGCAGTTCATTGTTGACAAGCATCATGTGCTCGAACGCGGGCGCGCGACCCGTGTGTGCGGAAATACGTGGCGCATGCTGCATGACACCCGTTTTCGTCCGCATTTTGATTTCATCGGAGATTGGGAGCGGCATTACGGCATCTTCGAGGAATGCGGTACGATCCTGCCTTTTGATGCACCAGGGTCTTCTGATCCGGGAGTAAGCGGATGCTGCTGACCGTCTTTTCGCACCACTGAACCATGTCGCAGCCGCGGATCCTGCTTCTCTTCGTCGCGGCATTAGCGATTGCCGGCTTTTTCTATTTAGACATCAACGCCTTCCTCGAACTCAACTACCTGAAAGCGCGGCAGGCGGAACTGAGCGCAATTGTCGCGGGCGCTCCGGTCAAAGCCGCGGCAAGCTATTTTTTGATCTACGTTGTCTTCACGGCATTGTCTCTACCGGGCGCCGCGGTATTGACGTTACTTGGCGGCGGGATCTTCGGCCTGATTTGGGGTACGGTACTGGTCTCGTTTGCCAGCACTCTCGGGGCGACCGGCGCATTCCTACTTTCGCGCTACTTGTTCCGCGCCGCCGTCGCCCGACGCTTCCAGGCGCGCATGAGCATAATAGACAAGGGCATCGCGAAAGATGGAGCATTCTACCTCTTCGCGTTGCGACTCGTACCCATCTTCCCGTTCTTCGTGATCAACCTCCTGATGGGCTTGACCACGATCAAATCGCGGACATTTCTGATTGTCAGCCAACTCGGCATGTTGCCGGCAACCCTCGTCTTCGTTAACGCCGGCACCCAGATTGCAAAGATCGATTCGCCCGGAGACATATTGTCGCCGATGCTCATCGCTTCATTCGCCGCGCTCGGTATTCTTCCATTGATCATGAAAAAAATCGTCGCGCGCGCGAAAGCACGGCGAGTATTGAAAGCCTATCCGAGACCGCGGCGTTTTGACCGGAACCTCATCGTCATCGGTGCCGGCTCGGCGGGCTTGGTTTCTGCCTATATTGCCGCCACGACGAAGGCCAAGGTTACCCTGATCGAGAAGCACCTGATGGGTGGCGACTGTCTGAACACCGGGTGCATACCTTCCAAAGCGCTGCTGCGCAGCGCCAAAGCCGTACACCAGATACGGCAAAGCAAACGTTACGGCATTGCGGGCAGTGAGGTTGAATTCTCCTTCGCCGAGGTAATGGAAAGGGTGCAGCGGGTCATAAAATCGATAGCGCCACACGACTCGATAGAGCGCTATACGGAGATGGGCGTAGAATGCCTGCAGGGCGAAGCAAGGATCCTAACGCCATTTAGCGTCCAGATCGGCGATCGAGTATTGACCACGAGAAGTATCATCATAGCGGCGGGCGCCAAGCCTTTCGTGCCGCCGATCCCGGGACTCGATGAAATCGATTATCTAACGTCGGATAATCTCTGGAGCCTGCGCGAATTGCCGCGGCGTCTGGTGGTGCTGGGCGGTGGACCCATCGGCTGCGAAATCAGCCAGGCCTTCGCCCGGCTGGGAAGCACGGTGACGCAAGTAGAGATGGCGCCGCGCCTGCTGATGAGGGAAGATGAAGAGGTCTCCGCCGCTTTGCTCACAGCGATGCGCCGTGATGGCGTGGTCGTCGAACTGAACTGCCGTGTGGTGCAATTTCGCCGGACGGCGATGGCAAAGACCGTCGTCTGTGAAACCGCGGGAGATGCCTTGGGCGAGTGGATCGAGATCGAATTCGATGCCGTCGTTGTCGCCGTCGGGCGTAAGGCAAACGTTTCAGGGTATGGATTGGAGGAACTCGGTGTGTCGATCGATCCCGACGGAACAATCTCAACTGATGAATTTATGGCGACCGATTTCCCGAATATTTTTGCCTGCGGCGACGTCGCCGGCCCGTACCAGTTCACCCATACCGCATCACATCAAGCCTGGTACGCAACGATCAACGGTTTATTTGGGGATTTTAGGCGTTTTGCCGTCGACTATTCGGCGATCCCATGGTGTACGTTCACCGATCCCGAGATCGCCAGAGTCGGTCTGAACGAAGCTGAGGCACGTGATCGGGGCATCGTCTACGAGCTGACAACGTTCGATATCAACGACCTCGACCGGGCTATCGCCGATGAAGTTGCACGCGGTTGTATACGCGTGCTCACTGTTCCCGGCAAAGATAAGATCCTAGGTGCTACGATCGTTGGAGAACACGCCGGCGATCTACTGGCCGAATTCGTCTTGGCGATGAAACATGGGCTCGGCCTAAGCAAGATCCTGCAAACCATCCATATCTACCCTACGCTCGCCGAGGCCAACAAATCTGTTGCCGGCGCATGGCGCCGGGCACATACGCCGGCCTGGTTGCTCAAGACCGCGGCGCGCTACCACGATTGGCGGTTAGGCCGCTAGGAGAAGAAATCCAGCCCCGACGGATGGGTTCTAATTATTATCCTACAAGCGGCTGACGGAACTACACATAGGGCGACACATGCAACAAATTAAATCGCAAATCAGAGACATACTCGATTTCCCGAAGCCCGGGGTCATATTCAAGGATCTTACCCCGGTGATCGGTGATCGCAGATCCCTGCAGCGCGTCACTCAGTGTTTGGCCGATCCCTTTCGCCACAGCGGGATCACCGCTGTCGCTGGAATGGAGGCGCGGGGCTTCATCTTTGGCGCGCTCGTCGCTCGCGAACTCGAGGTCGGATTCATACCGCTGCGTAAACCAGGAAAGCTGCCGGCCAAGGCACATAGCGTTTCTTACGAACTCGAGTATGGTGCGGCGGCGCTGGAGATGCACATGGACGCGGCAGGGGAAAGAGATAAAGTCCTGCTAGTCGACGACCTGATCGCTACCGGTGGTACGGCGGCGGCAAGTTGCGAACTCGTTAACAAGACGGGAGCGGGGATCGCAGGCTTCGCTTTCGTCATTGAACTCGACTTCTTGGGTGGCAGAGAGTCGCTCTGCGACTATACCGTCCATTCGCTGATCCATTTCTAGGAGCCTGGGATTTGATGACCTGACAGAGCTGTCCGTGGTTGGGGCTGTAGTACTATCCTCTCCCATTCATCGGGTTACGATTTCCGCCAGACTGCAGATCCCATCACGAAAAACCTGGAAACTTCTCGATTGATTACGCTCCACATCTAAGTGGGGAGCGATATTACTCGCCCATTCGCATTTACCTCCAAATCACATCTCTCGAATGCGGATCACTAGCCCCCTTGTCGTTCGGCAGCCCCTGTATTAATATTTAATACACCAGCCGTGAGGATACACCGATGCCCCGAAATACCTCTGTCACACTTGGCGATCACTTTGATCAATTCGTTGCTGAAATTCTACAGCAAGGGCGCTTCCAGTCAGTTAGTGAAATCGTTCGTGCGGGCCTGCGCAAACTCGAAGCCGATGAAGTAAAACTCCAGGCTTTACGCGCAAGACTGCAAGCAGGCGAAGATAGCTCGGTCGTCGAGAATTTTGACGGTGAACGATTCATCGCCCGCATACACAAAAAACACATACCGTGATTATGGGCTATTCGCTCCGTCATCAGGCGCAAGACGATCTCGAATCAATCTGGTTATACAGTTACCAAGAATGGGGAGCAGAACAGGCCGATAAATACATCCGGTCACTACTCTCTCGCTTTACCTGGTTATCAGAAAACCCGCAGCTTGGAAAACAGCGCCCGGAAATAAAACCCGACTACTATTGCTTCCCGGAAGGAGGACATCTGATCTTCTACAAGACCACCCAGGATGGAATCGACATCATCGGTATCCCGCATCAGAGCATGGATATCGTAGACCAATTTGATGTATAGACGGGTTGGATGACGGGCCTGCCCAAGGATAGTGCAATGTGCTTGTTACTGGTTGCCTACGGGCAACATGCCGATTACCGATTAATCGTCGCCGCGAATCGTGACGAATTCTACGATCGGCCAGCCGCGGCGGCGGATCCCTGGAAAGATCACTCGCATATCCTCGGTGGGCGCGACCTCCAAGGCGGTGGAGCCTGGCTCGCGGTCAATCGTGTGGGTGCGTTTGGGGCGATCACCAATGTACGAATGCCGGCCCGCGGCACCGCGGTGCGATCACGCGGCCTGATAGTCAGTGACTACTTGACTGGAACGCTGACGGCATCTGCCTTTGTCAACGTACTGGCCGGCTCGCGCAATGACTATGAGGGCTTCAATGTATTGGTAAGCGACGCGACATCGCTCGCCTGGTATTCAAATCAAATGGAAAAACCTGAAATGCTGCCGCCGGAGATTTATGGGCTAAGCAATCATTTGCTTGATACGCCTTCGCCGAAGGTCGCTCGAATCAAAGCGGATTATCTCGACGCCCGATCGCTATCCGAAGGCGAATTGATCGATGCGCTATTCGGGTCGTTGGGCAATGGCGAACGCGCGCCCGATAAGGATCTGCCTGATCCTGGCGTCGACCTGGAATTCGGACCCATCCTGGCGCCGATCTTCATCACCGGCGACACCTATGGCACCCGCTGCTCGACAATAGTGTTGGTCAGTTATGCGGGAGAACTGACGTTTATCGAACGGCGCTTTGGTCCCGGGAAGGCATTTTTGGGGGAAAGTTCTTTCAAATTTGAACTAGCGCCCGGCCCAACATAGGATCGAACATGGACCCACAGATCGCGAGTAGAAAAAATGAGCATCAACGCCACCGAAGCCGCAACAGGCAACACTCTCATAGAGCGCTACCGTGGTGTGCGCGCCCAATCCGATAAACTCGCCCGGCCATTATCAGCGGAAGACGCTTGCGTGCAATCGATGGCGGACGCGAGCCCCGCAAAATGGCACTTGGCGCATACCACATGGTTCTTCGAGGTATTCGTACTCGCCGAACAGGTACGAAATTATTTGCCGTTCGACCCCGACTATCGTTTTTTATTCAATTCCTACTACCATACCGTTGGGGCGCAACATCCCCGGCCGCGTCGCGGCTTACTGACCCGGCCAGACATGACCGCGATCCGCGCCTACCGCGATCACGTCGACGAAAAAATGTACGCCCTGATCGGATCCGGTCTCGATGCCTCAAGCAGCGGCGTCGTTGAAGTTGGGCTGCACCACGAGCAGCAACACCAAGAACTCCTGCTCATGGATATCAAACATCTATTTTCCTGTAATCCAACCTCGCCCGCATACACAACGGCGGCCGTGGCCGCGGCACACTGCATACCGGACCTCACGTTTCACGAGTTTGAAGGCGGGATCGTTCCGCTCGGCGCCGGCCCCGTGGGATTTTCATTCGACAACGAACGGCCCCGCCACGACACACTGCTGCAACCCTATTCGCTGGCCTCACGGCTCACCACCAATCAGGAATATGCCGATTTCATCCGCGACGGCGGCTACGATGACCCACTGCTATGGTTGGCGGATGGATGGACCACGATCGGCAAAGAAGGTTGGCGGGCACCGCTTTATTGGCGCGAGGTCGATGGCGAACGATTCGAATTTACCCTCGCCGGCCTGCGACCGCTAGACCCTGCCGCCCCCGTCGTTCACCTCAGTTACTATGAGGCGGATGCATACGCACGTTGGGCCGATGGACGCCTCCCAACCGAGGCCGAGTGGGAAACGGCGGCGGCGGCGGCCTCGCTTACGGGAAACTTTGTCGAAAATGGGTCGCTCCATCCACGCCCGCTCCAATGTGCTGACGCCAAGCAGCCCTCGCAGATGTTTGGAGATGTGTGGGAGTGGACCATGAGCCCCTATACCGCCTACCCCGGGTTTTGGACCCCACCGGGTGCGATCGGGGAATACAACGGTAAATTCATGAGTTCCCAGATGGTATTGCGCGGCGGTTGCTGTGCTACGCCCGAGGCGCATATCCGCGGCACCTACCGCAATTTCTTTTACCCCGCTAACCGCTGGCAATTCGGCGGGGTTCGGCTCGCGCGCAATTGACCGTTGCTTGGGGCGGCCGATAAGGAACGTCCTGGTATTTGGCCGCTAACTCGACAAACCGCCGTTGACCTTTAAGGTCTGCCCGGTGACGAAAGATGACTCCTCACTAGCCAGATAGACCGCGGCAGCGGCGATATCTTCCGGCCGGCCAAAACGCGACATCGGCGTCTCTTCGATGACTCTTTTACGGTAGGCTTCTGTCATATCGGTCTTGACGAATGCGGTTTCGATCCAACCGGGCGCGATCTCATTGACCCTGATCTCGGGCGCGAGGCTTCTGGCCAGAGACCGCGTATAGCCGGTAACCCCGGCCTTTACCGCCGCGAACATCTCGGGGTTGCGACCCGCCATGCCGTGCAAGGCAAGGTCCCAGGAAAGATTGATGATTGAACCGCCGTCGCTGATCTCCGGCGCCGCCGCCCAACAGCATTGTACGGTTCCGCGCAGATCGACCTCAATCAAGCGAGAAAGCTTTTCCCCGTCCGACACCAGCCCGCCGACGCCAGTCAGGATATCAGCGCCGGCGATATTCGCCCACACATCGATCCCCCCGAGTGCCGATCTGGCCGCCGTGACCAGCGACGCCACCGCTTGAGCATCGGCAACATCCGCCGCTACGGCCCAGGCGTCACCGCCGATATCGGCAATTTCGGCGACACATTGTGCCGCCGCCGCTGCACCGGTATGGTAGTTGACCACGACCTTTGCTCCCTCGCGCGCGAAGGCGATCGCGATCGCGTGACCGATCGCGCCGCTCGCGCCGGTAACGACCGCACGCCGTCCCTCGAGCCTCATCATTGCACCATCTGTAGAACCTATCTCAAAATTATTCGGGTGTG
Source organism: Gammaproteobacteria bacterium (assembly GCA_030639105.1). Classification (GTDB taxonomy): domain Bacteria; phylum Pseudomonadota; class Gammaproteobacteria; genus UBA11873. Next base: position 11,043 of record DAOWDI010000171.1, read on the forward strand.
CGCCAGTGATGGTGATTGAGAATAGCATAGATAAATGCGGCGCCCCGAACGAGCGATCACCTTCATCTGACGGGTTGGGCGATGTGGCACTCAGGCATTCCAGCCCCAAGGGCCTTCGCCCGAGAGCTGGGTATGCTCATTTTTTCCCGGGCGGCCAATGCTGCTGTAGAATAATGTCACCCATCTCCCGTCCGGGCACCAATTGCCCCTGGTAGATAACGTAGCGCCCACCTTCACGCTTACCCACCGCCGGGCTTTCGATCCATACCCACAGATGACCCGCGACCGTATC
>DAOWDI010000284.1 GCA_030639105.1 Gammaproteobacteria bacterium
CGCGCCGGTACAACCCGTCTACCGCCATTTCATGGCGTTGTTGCGCTTCGTGAAGCACCCGCCAGGCCGAGCTGAGCATGACGAAGCCGATCACGATCAGGATATTGCTGAGTATGTGCAACGGGTCGAAATGCGCATTGATGTCCCAGCCGAACAGCGTATTCCATAGATGCCCGGCCTCATGCGCGAAGATGTTGGTATCGGGCAATTTTGACTGTAACCAACCGGATAAGAGATAGATTGTCAGCGGAAATCCGTACATCTCCGTGAACAGTGCGACGATAAATGCCGAGTAAATGCCGAGACTGCGCCAATCCGATTGCGACTGCGGTTTCGTGAAGCTGAACGCAAAAAAGATGAACACCGCCGAATTGATGATTACCAAAGACCAGAGACCGTAACCACTTTCGCCGTGCATGATCACTCCTCCCCTTTCTTGTCCGTCGACGATCCGGCGCGGCCATCGTCGGATCCGTGGTGGCCGTGCCCGCGGTGCATGAATACATGCATCAGGGGGCAAATCAGCACAATCACCCACGGCAAGGCTTCTATGACATGCGCACGGTGCTCCGTCCAGAGGAAGTACGACACCGCAAAAATCATGAAAATTACGGCCGCACCGTGGGGTGTGCTCCAATAATTGCCGCGTGTATTCGAATCACTCATGACCTTTACCTCGGCAGCGGCCGGGAGCGATCGCGCGCTCCGGGCTGGGTTAGTACCCTCAAGGCACACGCGCCAAGGTAATTCGGGGACAACGCGATTGCGCTTTTACCGTGCAGCCGGGGGTTTCATCCCAACCATCGATCGCTCCCTGAATTGCGGCCTCCACAAGATGGAGATCGCGAATCAGTTGGCGCGTCTCTTCCGCCCGCCGTTTCAGGAGCTTGATCGTCTGGCCGCAGCATGAACTTGCATCCCTATCGCCTGTCTTCAGAAAATCTTTGATTTCCTTTAATTTCAGACCGAGCCGCTTCGCGGCATGCACGAACCGGACGGTATCGACATCGCGCGGCGCAAACTGTCTGTAACCATTGTCCTCCCGGGCAGCGGCTTCGATGAGTCCGATCCGGTTGTAAAACCGGATCGTGTCTGTCGACACCTCGGCAGCTTTGGCTAATTCGTTCACTAACATCGTCACTCTCCTTACAAAGAACCATGGATGCGGCCCTGTGTGTCGATCGGGCTTTCGCGACACGCGGGGGCGTAAACGGCAAGGAGCGAGTGTCTATAAACGCAGACGACGGGTTGTCAGGTAGACGGGTGAAAAATTCGTGAGGGTATCGCTGAAACAGTTGCCGCGGATCGCGGCAGCCGTATTTCCAGTGCGGACCGCATTGTCCGATGAGCGGAGGCAGGACATTCGTTGTTCATCGTCATCCGACGGATTCGGCGCCGGGGAGGCGATTACTGGTGTATCGTGGAATGAATCTATGCCCTGGCAATGGGAATGCCTGGACCCTCGTTGCTCATCTATCGATGAGGACGCCGCACCGTGATCGTGGTTCCCCGTTGTTTGGTCGTGACGTAGCGTTTCCTCCGGTGCGCCGGATGCGGCTTTAGCAGCCGTTGCGGCCGGCACGTGATCATGCGGTACCGCCGCGATGATTTCGCAACACGGCTGTAAGATCCCGAGCACTAATGCGGCCGTCCAGTAGGTCAGCAATAACCAGCCCCGCCGTTTGCGGCGTTCAAATTGGGAATTGTGGCTCGTGATAAAAATTTACTGTGCCTAGGCGAGAATTACGTATTTGAGTTGACCTCAATCATGGTTCTCAAAACAACCATGAGATTTCTCAACCACGGTTCGAATCGGCGCGATTTGCATTGAAATGCTCGCGGCGCTAAACGGCAGAGGCGAGGCCCATTTAACCGTAAGTATAGAACACTAGTCCGACTTTCAGGTCAAGCCCCCTTTCTTATCTATGGGTGACTCCCGCCAAAGGTCGCATGCCATATCGTTGGTGCACGACTCGGCGCAGACGGCGAGCGCCGCTGATCGAACGGGGATGGCGTTGGCGCTCCTAGCGCTGTCCGATGACGGGACGCCGCCAGGTAAAATGTGCGTATACGCCAGCCCAATACATCCCGAACGTCCACGCAAAAGCCAATTCTTCGATGGGTTTATCCGACACCGTGTAGCCGCTGAGATCGTCCATATTCCACACAGCCGCCAGATACCCGGGGGACAACCACTCGAGCCCTTCCAGAAAAATCCAATAGTACGCAAGGAACACCAACCCGCCAATCCACGTCGTGAGCTTGAGATCCGGTCGACATAATACACACGCGAGGGCGCCGACCGCCATCGCGGCGATCCCAGGATAAATGGGGTTCCAGTCAATCAACCATAGGATGGGGAATGCGACGAATGGGGATCCGAACGCCATGACGTGGTGGCGGTGTAACGGGAGGCGGCGATACTCGTCATCCACGGTTTCGAGCGTGGTACCCGTAAGCATATTATATAAAACGGATCCCACCCCGCCGATGCCGAAACAGAAGATCAGGCTTTCAATGTCGAACCCGGTCGTCAATGCCAGGTCGAAAAGGCTCGGCGGCGACCAATACTCTGGTACGAACAACGGCTCCGTTAAGCCGAACGGGGTCGTGAAAATACTGCTCCAGAGCATGGCCTTTCGAAACCCTGGATAGATCACGAAGAACATCAACCACGGCACGAGAAATGCGATTGACCAGACGAACCAGACATATTGCTCGGCTACCATAGCAACCAAGGATACTCCTGTTCTACGAGGCCCGGCGATGCTCCCAGAATTGCAGCACCAGGCCATAAATGACCGGGAGTACGACCAGGCTCAATATTGCGACCGTGATCATTCCTCCGATCATTGGCGCGGCGATCCGCTGCATCACTTCCGACCCCGTGCCGCTTCCCCACATGATCGGAATGAGCCCGGCGACGGTTGTGGTCGCGGTCCTGACGATGGGCCGCACTCGCTCGGAGGCCCCGATGAATACCGCCTCCATGATGTCCTCGCGCCCCAACCGGGGCGGCGTCACCTCTTCATCCGCACCTCCCTCTTCGGGATCATGTTCCGAATTGCCGATTCGAGCTCGTCTCTTATCAAGCTCATGATCAATGAATGTCAGCACCAATACCCCGGTCTCCGCGGCGACACCCGCGAGCGCTATGAATCCTACCGCCACCGCGACCGATATATTAAACCCCAGCCAATAAAGGAACCAGAACCCGCCGATCAAACCAAACGGAATCGACAACATTACGATGAGCGGTTCGACTACGTTCTTGAAATTAAAGTACAGCAACAGAAAGATCATTAACAAGGTCATTGGCATGACGATACGCAGGCGTTTCGCGGCGCGTTCCATATATTCGTATTGACCCGACCACGAAACCGTGTAACCGGCTGGGATCTCTACTTGCGCCGCAAGCACGGCTTTCGCCTTCGTCACGAAACCGCCGATATCGGACGTGTTGATGTCGACATATATCCACGCATTCGGGCGGGAATCTTCCGTTTTGATCGCCGGCGGCCCGCGACGCAGTTGCAGATCCGAGACCAGGGATAATGGGATCTGCGCGCCGGTCGGCGTTGGGATAAGTGTCCGTTTCAAAGAGTCGATGTTATCGCGAAGTTCGCGCGGATAACGGACATTGACCGGATAACGCTCGAGTCCTTCGACGGTTTGGGTGACGTTCATACCACCGATGGCGCTTTGGATGACGTCCTGCACATCCCCCACTGTCAGCCCATAACGGGCCGCCTCATCGCGCTTGATGTCGAAATCGAGGTAGTAACCCCCTGCGGTCTTATCGCCGAACGCGGAGACAGTCTCCGGCAGACCCTTCATCGCTTGTTCGATATCGGCCGCGACGTCTTGCAAGGTATTGAGATCCGGGCCGCTTACTTTCACCCCAACGGGCGTCTTGATACCCGTCGACAGCATATCGATACGCGTCTTAATGGGCATGGTCCACGCATTTGCCAACCCGGGAAACCGTATCGCCTCATTCATCTCGTCCATCAGCGCCTTGATCGTTTTGTTCGGGTCGGGCCACTGTTCGCGCGGCTTGAGACTAACCGTTGTTTCAATCATCGAGAGCGGCGCCGGGTCCGTCGCGGTCTCGGCCCGTCCTACTTTTCCGAATACGTGATGTACCTCCGGGAAGGTCGCCAGGATCTTATCGGTCTGCTGCAGGAGTTCCCTTGCCTTCGTGATCGAGATACCCGGATAGGTCGTCGGCATGTAAAGAATGTCCCCCTCACTCAACGGCGGCATGAATTCGCTGCCGAGTCTGCTCACCGGGTAATAACTCGCAACTGCAAGCAGCACCGCGAACAATACCGTCGAGGATCTCCATTTCAAGGTCATCCTCAAGATGGGTGCATGTAATACGTGCAGCAACCGGTTAACCGGGTTTTTGGATTGTGGAGGTATCTTGCCGCGAATAAAGTATCCCAGCGCAACCGGCACCAGGGTTACCGCCAATATCGCGGCCGCCGCCATCGAGTAGGTCGTCGTAAAGGCCAGGGGGGAGAATAACCGGCCCTCCTGCGCCTGCAATGTGAACACGGGCAAAAACGCCACGGCAATGATGAGCAGCGAAAAAAACAGCGCCGGTCCAACTTCCTTGGACGCGATCCCGATGACTTCCCAGCGCCGCCGATTGCTCAGCGGACCATCTTGATCACGCGCCGCCAACTCCAGGTTCTTATGGGCGTTTTCGATCATCACGATCGCACCATCGACCATGGCGCCGATCGCGATCGCAATGCCGCCGAGCGACATGATGTTGGCGTTGATCCCCTGCCAGTTCATCACGATGAACGCCATCAGGATCCCCATCGGCAGGGTAAGGATCGCAACCAGCGCGGAACGCGCATGTAAGAGAAATGCTATACAGATCAAACTGACGACGACGAATACCTCGATCAGCTTCTCTTTGAGGTTGTCGACCGCCCGCTCTATTAGATCGCCGCGGTCATAAACGGTGACGATCTCCACACCCTCCGGCAACCCCGTGGCTAGCTCTTTCAGCTTTTCACGAACGCGCTCGATGGTGGCCAGCGCGTTCTCGCCGTAGCGCATGATGACGACCCCCCCGGCGACCTCTCCTTCACCGTTCAATTCCGCCAGGCCGCGACGCAGCTCCGGACCCAATTGAATGTTCGCAACGTCCTTGAGTCTTATCGGCGTACCGTTCGCATCCACACCGAGCGGGATAGAGCGCAAGTCATCCAGTGAACGTAGATAACCGAGCCCCCGAACCATGTATTCCGTCTCGGCCATTTCGACCAGACGCCCGCCCACATCGTTATTGGAGCGTTGAATCTGGTGTATTACTTTGGATAAGGGAATGTTGTAGGCGGATAAGGCATTAGGGTCGACCTCGACCTGGTATTGTTTGACGTAACCGCCGATCGATGCTACTTCGGCGATGCCGGGTACCGTTTGCAGCGGGTAGCGAAGATACCAATCCTGGATCGAACGTAACTGTGCCAGATCGGTGCGACCGGTCCGATCGACCAGGGCATATTCATACACCCAGCCGACCCCCGTCGCGTCGGGGCCTAAGGCCGGAGAGACCCCCGCGGGCAGGCGCGCGCTGACGTAGTTAAGGTATTCGAGCACCCGGGAGCGAGCCCAGTACATGTCTGTTCCATCGTCAAAGATGATGTAGACGAACGACAGACCGAAAAACGAATACCCCCGCACGACCTTGGCGTCGGGCACCGCGAGCATCGCCGTCGTCAATGGATAGGTAACCTGGTCCTCGACCACCTGCGGCGCCTGGCCGGGAAATTCAGTGAATATGATCACCTGAACATCCGACAGGTCCGGGATCGCATCGAGCGGTGTATTCTTCAATGCCCACAAACCGGCTGCGACAACGAGCGCCGCGAATATCAGCACCTGAAACCTATTCTTGAGCGACGCCTCGATGATCCGTTCGATCATTCGACTCTCCCCGCGGATTGCCTCATTCGCTGCCGGTCATCGAAGGTGAATGAGCATGCGCATCACTGCTTTTTTTTTCAGACTCCAAACGTTCATTGCGGTCTGATGCTTCTTTGTTTGCATTTGTCAGTACTTCCAGCATCTTCGCTGTCACTTCGCGCAACTTCGACTCCGAATCGATGAGAAACTGGCTTGAAACTACAACCTTTTCCCCACCCGCAAGGCCTTCCAATATCTGTGTGAGCCCATCGGAGCTGACGCCGATCTTGACTTCACGCGGTTCGAACTTCCCATCTCCCAAATCGATGAAGACCTGCTCTCTGTTACCCGATCTGACGATAGATTCTGACGGTACGACGACGGCATCAACCTGTTCGTTCGCCCGGATCCGAACATTGGTGTACATGCCCGGTTTCAACCGCAGCGCGGCGTTGTCAAATTCCAACCGCACTTTGATCGTGCGTGACTTGGTCTCAAGATACGGATAGATGTAGGTTACGTTGCCGAGGAATATCTCCCCTGGGATCCCGACCACCTCCATCTCCGCCGCATCGTTCAGGTTCACCCACGGCAGGTCGTCTTCATAAATGTCCGCATAGGCCCACACGCGGGACAGATCCGCGAGCAGGTACAATTCCGTCTGCTTTGTCACGTACTGCCCTTCCCTGGCGCCGATGCTAACCACGACCCCCTTAAATGGTGAGTGAATGTGCACACTTTTCTTGATATCCCTCGACTCTTCGAGCTCGCGGATCTGGTGTTCCGGTACGTCAAGCAACCGCAGGCGCTCGCGCGCGCTTTGGACCAGCCCTTCGGCACCGGTCCTGATATCGCTGAGCGAGCTGGTGGACAAAATCTCCCGGCTGTTCAGCGCCAGGAGGTATTCCTGCTGGGTGGAGACCAGCTGTGGTGAATAGATGCTCAGCAAGATCGTATGCCGTTTAATGAGGACACCGGTTTCACGAATATAGAGCTTTTCGATCCACCCTTCCGTTTTGGGATGCAGACGGGTCAGGCCCTGTTCATCGTAGGCGACCCTACCTACGGCCCTGATCGTCTTGGCAAGGCTCTGGCGCGTCGCCTGTGCAGTCCGCACACCGATGTTCTGAACGATCACCGGGTCGATCGTGACCGTCCCAGGGCGATCCGAGGGCGAAGAACCTCCGCCGTCCGCATACACCGGGACATAGTCCATCCCCATGTCATCCTGAGCAGGCGCCGGGGATGTGATCTCGACGTTCATCGGATGCCGATAAAACAGGATCTTGCGCTCCTGCGTATCGTTACCGCCATCCGCGTAGATGGGAATATACGCCATGCCCATTTCGTTCTTCGCGGGAACCGGCGAGGTTATCGCCGGATTCATGGGATTTCGATAGAACATCGGTTTTTTCGCTGAGGCCGGGGCGGGTGCAGCGCCGCCGGGGGGGCTCATTTTCACGGCATAGAAATAGCCGCCGCCGGCCCCGGAGACCAACGCCAACAAAATAACAATCACGGCTCTATTCGACATAGATCGCCTCCGTCCCGACTGCCGCCTCGAGTTCCGCGAGCATGCGATTTGCGTCGGCCAAGGCGCGCCAGAATTGTACTTCGTAGTTGTACAGCGTGATTTCGGCGCCGACCAGGTTAAGAAAGTCGACCTTGTTTACTTGATAAGCGCCAAGCATGGACGCCACCGTCTGCCTTGCCAGAGGAATAATCCCGGTCTCGAATAGCTCGGCCTGCCGCTTCGCTCTTTTGAAGTCGGCGAGCGCGGAGGTGATCTCCGCGCCAACCTGTGCTTTCGCATCCGCCAGGGCGTATATCTTTTCCAACGCCTCACTTTGGCGCTGGTCGATTGTCTTCAACTGCTTGACATCAGCGAATAGCGGCACATTGATGCTCATCCTCAGTGACGCGAAGTCCGCCCGATCACCGGTGCGCGGATTCTCGCCGCTGCGGATCCCATAGGCAGCACCGAAATTAAAATCCGGATAGATATCCCTTTTAGCTAAATCTACCGCGGATTTCGCCGCCTTTATTTGACTATCGCGAGCGGCCAACACGGGCCTCACGAGCTCTGCGCGCGCATAAAGCTCATCGGCGCTCAGCAAACTCGGAAGCCGCCGCGGCAACTTCTCGGGTAATACGACCCGCCGCCGCACAGGCCAATCGAGCAATGCATTGAGTTGCGAATTTTCGACCGCTTGCCTGCCTTCCAGTTGCAGTTGCAGATCGGCCAGTTTCGAAAGTTCGAGCTGCGCCAGCAACACATCCTGCTGCAGCCCTATGCCGACTTCATACTTGGTACTCGCTATCTGCACGAACTCGCGCATCAATGCTTGATTTTGTACGACAATTTTCAATGCTTCCTTGAGGTAGGCGAGTTGCCACCAGGTCCGCTTCACGTCCGCGATCAACCGGATGCGAAGTTCGTCGACGGTATTTGCCGCGGCGTCGGCACCGTGCCTCGCGATCGCTTCTCTCAGCTTGAGCTTACCGGGGAACGGAACCAATTGACTGATGCCGAATTGTATCTGCGTCATCGGCTCTTGCGAGAGATCGAATGTGTCGGTCGGAAGATTCAATGCGTTAAACGATATTCGCGGATCGGGCAAGGCGCCGACTTGTGATGGCATAGCGGTGAGCGCCTGTGCGCGCGCGCGGATCTCACCAAGCCCGGGATTGTCTCGCACTGCCGCTTCGACCGCTGTGCGCAACGTCAGCTCAACGATTTCATCTCGGCCGCCTAAATCAGCATCCGCTTGTTGATCCGACTGCGCGTTCGCCGTCATCAAGCACGACAACGTCGCCCACAGCAAGATCCACAGGGCCATCCAAATGGCCGACTGTCGCGTCATACTCAATACCGGTCCCTGTTGTGCATAAAAGATGTGCCAGGAGTCTGTCGGATTTAGGCGCCGGGCTACGGGAAAGTCCGATTTGAACCAATTATTGCGCACTTTTTGTGCGGGGTGCTAATCTTCTTTACCGAATCGATGGCGCCACACAACTTGGTAAATGCGCTACCTCTACAGGCTAAAAGCTGTGTGCGACACCCAAGTCAAATTGCTGACTCCACGGTAGTCGATCGAGGTTTTCTTACCAAGACCGACTCTACCCTTAAGCGCTGAATTTCATGTTCCCTAAATTAGCACGCCAACCGGCACAAAATGACTTTGGTATATGACCTCGATACCTGTTGCGTCCTATGGAATGCTGGACGCGATCCGTCTCATACCGCTGCCGGCTATAGCTTATCTGGAACACATCCAACGAAAATAGGATTCAGTGGCACGAAACTAACGCGAATCTCCTGGCGGCATATAAGGCGCTTCCAGGTTGGGAAGGTGTCTTGGAGTCGCCGGGATCTATGGCGCGATCCAAGCGGTGGAAATACACCTCGACGTAGCTTGAATCATCTCGTCGCATCGGTGTCGTTACATCTTCTTAACCATTTCCTCGGTGATGGCCTTATCGTTGAACACTCTGGACCGTCGGTCAGCGCTATTTAAGCCCCAAGCGTTTTTCAACCTCCAAAACATGAAGTGTCGTCTTGAGTACAGTATCCGGATTGAGGCTCATCGAATCGATACCGATTTGCACCAGGTATTCGGCCATCTCGGGGTAGTCGGACGGCGCCTGACCGCAGATCCCGGAATGACGCCCGTTACGTTTTGCGCCCTCAACAGCGAGACGTATCATCTCTTTGACGCCCGGGTCGCGCTCATCAAAATCAAAAGCGACGATATCCGAATCACGGTCCACGCCCAGCGTCAGCTGGGTGAGATCGTTTGAACCAATGGAGAAACCGTCGAACAGTTCGGCAAACGCATCAACCTGCACCACGTTATTGGGAATCTCGCACATCACGTAGATTTCCAGACCATCGTCGCCGCGCTTGAGTCCTTGCGCGGCCATGGCCGCCAACACCCGTTTGCCTTCTTCCACCGTGCGGCAGAACGGGATCATCAATTTTGCGTTCGTCAAACCCATCGTCTCTCGCACGCGTTTAATGGCGGCGCACTCCAGCGCAAAGCCGTCGGCGTAATCCGGGTGTGCGTAACGGGACGCGCCGCGAAAGCCCAACATGGGATTATCCTCCAGGGGTTCGAACCAGCGGCCACCCAGTAGGCTTGCGTATTCGTTGCTCTTGAAGTCCGACAGTCTTACTATTACCGGCTTGGGATAGAAGGCAGCGGCGATGGTGCCTATACCCTCCGAAAGGCGTTCGATAAAGAAATCTGCCGGCTGAGCATAGCTGGCGGTAAGGCGCTCAAGCGCGCTACGTTCGTTGGCGTCCTCGACCTTTTCGGGATGCAAAAGCGCCATCGGGTGGGCCTTGATCTGCTCGTTGATGATGAACTCCATACGCGCCAGCCCCACCCCATCATTGGGGATCAGACTGGTTTTGAAAGCCAGTTCGGGATTGGCTAGGTTGATCATGATCTTGGTTACTGGGCGTGGCAGATCGGTTAAATTGGTGCGGTGTACATCGAAGGGGATATTGCCCTCGTATACCATGCCGACGTTGCCTTCGGCACAGGATACGGTCACGCTGTCGCCATCGTGGATGACTTCGGTCGCGCTATTAGTACCGACCACTGCTGCAATACCCAGTTCGCGCGCCACGATAGCAGCGTGACAGGTGCGACCGCCACGATTAGTGACGATGGCGGCGGCAGTCTTCATGATGGGCCCCCAGTCTGGCGTAGTAATATCGGTGATCAATACCTCACCGGCCTGAAACTCGGACAAGTGATCCACACTAGCAATCACACGCGCACGCCCGGCGGCTATCCGGGTGCCGACAGAACGGCCGGTTACCAGTACATCGCCACGGCCGGTGAGATTATATTCTTCGAGTTGTGCCGTATCATTTTGGGACGCTACTGTTTCCGGGCGTGCCTGCACCAGATATAGCGCACCGTCGATACCGTCTTTGGCCCATTCGATGTCCATAGGCATCGGGTGACCGGCATGTTCGCTGTAATGATTCTCCACCTTGATAGCATAGTCGGCCAGCGTCAGCACGTCCGCATCATCGATGCAGTAGCGC
>DAOWDI010000012.1 GCA_030639105.1 Gammaproteobacteria bacterium
AAAATGCCACCGCGTTGCTTCTGATCCCGGCGATGGTTTTCGCCCTCACACTCGCGCTGCGCTTCTATCGTCAATACGAGGTTGCCTATCTACTATGGTTTATCTCCGTCGCCCTGGTCTGCTTCGGTTTCGCCGGCGAGGAAATCAGTTGGGGTCAACATTGGCTGGGGTGGAACTCACCTGAATATTTTCTCGAGAACAACCGCCAGGGCGAAACAAATATTCACAACCTGAATATTCACTTCGGCCGGGTTGTCAAATCGATCCTTACGCTTGCGATCATAGTTGGCGGTTTGATCATGCCGTTTCGACAGCGTGCGCAGCCTTGGGATCGCAGGGGGTTTCGACGCTTTCTCGATCAGGTTGCCCCTACGATCGTGTGTGTACCGAGCGCGGCTTTTGTTCTCGGCATTCGTCTCATCGAGCGCTGCAAGACATGGTTCGCCTTGGATTGGGCCATCATTGCGGTAAACTTGAAGGAATTGCAGGAACTCTATATCGCGTTGTTTTTTCTGATATACCTCTGGTCCGTAAGGGTCCGGGCGGACGACGCTTGATGACGCTCGCGAACAAGCAAGCAGGAATCAACAAGGTGCCAGGGGGCAAACCCATCGATGAAGAAATTCTACTCAACTGCGCGCTTGAATGCTTGCGCGATGCTAAGATAATACACGCTATCCTAATAAGCTTCAGTCCGGTTTTCAATGTCTAAAACTACTAAGAATCATCTATATATCAAGACGTTTGGGTGCCAAATGAATGCATATGACTCACACCAGATGGGTCAGTTGATGATGCGTAAAGGGGACTTCGAAATCGTCGCCCGGGCGGAAGATGCCGATCTGTTGCTGATGAATACGTGCTCGATCCGGGAGAAGGCGCAGGAAAAGCTATTTTCCGAACTCGGCCGCTGGCGTGCCCTCAAAAAACAGCGCCCAGCGCTTCTTATCGGCGTCGGCGGATGCGTCGCGAGCCAGGAAGGCGAATTGATCTGGGAACGGGCGCCCTATGTCGATATTATCTTCGGACCACAGACCTTGCACCGTCTGCCGCAATTGGTGGACGCGGCAAAAACCAACAAGACACGTGTGATCGACATATCGTTTCCCGAGATCGAGAAGTTCGATCACTTACCGCAAGCGCGCGCGGATGGCCCGACCGCCTTCGTTTCCATCATGGAAGGCTGCAGCAAGTATTGCAGTTTTTGCGTTGTTCCTTACACGCGCGGCGAAGAATTCAGCCGCCCATTCGACGACGTCATTAGCGAAGTCTTCGACTTGTGCGAACAAGGCGTTCGTGAGGTAACCTTGCTCGGTCAAAACGTAAATGCCTACCGCGGGGTCATGCATGACGGTAAAGTCGCCGACCTCGCGGCCATCCTACGATATGTCGCCGCAATCGATGGCATCGACCGGATCCGTTATACCACCTCGCATCCCGTCGAATTTACTGACCGTCTGATCGAGGCATACGCCGAAGTCCCCGAACTCGTGAGCCATGTCCACCTCCCGGTACAAAGCGGCTCGGACCGCGTACTGGCATTGATGAAGCGCGGACACACGATACTTGAGTACATCTCGAAGATCCGCAAACTCCGCCAGATCCGGCCGGACATCGCCATATCATCCGATTTTATCGTCGGTTTCCCTGGCGAAACCGCTGCCGATTTCGCCGCCACCATGGCGTTGATCGAACGGGTCAAATTCGACCATTCGTTCAGCTTCATCTACAGCGCCCGTCCCGGTACGCCGGCTGCCGGACTGCCGGACGACATCAGCCTACAGGAGAAGAAACACCGCCTCGCAATATTGCAGCGCCGGATCAATGAAATGGCAGCGGAAATAAGTACGGCAATGGACGGCACGGTACAACGTGTCCTGGTTACCGGAAAGGCGAAGAAGCACGATCAGGACCTGTCCGGAAGAACCGAAAACAATCGTGTAGTCAATTTCGCTGGTCCCGATTCATTGATCGGGAGTTTTGCCGATATCAGCATCAGCGAGGTGCTGCCGAACTCGCTGCGCGGTACTATTTGCGAACCGGCAGATAAGCCAAGTACTGGACATGGGTTTGGTGCAGCCGACCTCTTGAGGGCGGACTGAACCAAAAAGCTATATGGAGCATCCAGTAGTGGCATCGGCAGCCAATTCCATCGTCGTTTTGGACCCGGTCGAAAACGAACGGCTGGCGAATTTGTGCGGACAGTTCGACGAACACATACGCCTGCTCGAGCGGCGTCTCGGCGTCGATATCAATCAGCGTGGCAACGAATTTACATTGGTTGGCGGTAAACGGGCGGTGGAACTTGCCGATCATATCGTGCGTAATCTGTATGATCTGACGGGTCAGAAGTCGCTTGTTAGTGCGGACGTCCATCTGCAGTTGCAGGAATCGGAACTCGATAGTATCACCGAGGACGGCGATATTGAGGAAGTAACGGTACGCACGAAGCGCGCGATCATAAAGGCGCGCGGTTCCAATCAACGGGCGTATATTCAGAATATCCGTCAGCATGACATAAGCTTCGGTATCGGCCCGGCGGGCACGGGTAAGACCTATCTGGCCGTTGCGTGCGCGGTTGGTGCGCTCGAAAGCGAACAAGTCAGACGGCTATGCCTGGTCCGGCCAGCAGTGGAAGCCGGGGAACGTTTGGGGTTTCTACCCGGCGATATGGCACAGAAGGTCGACCCCTATCTGAGGCCCTTGTACGACGCCCTCTACGAAATGCTCGGATTCGAACGCGTGGGCAAACTCATCGATCGCAATGTCATCGAGGTCGCACCACTGGCGTTTATGCGCGGCCGAACGCTCAACGAGGCCTTTGTCATTCTCGATGAGGCGCAGAATACGACTATCGAACAAATGAAGATGTTCTTGACCCGGATCGGCTTCGGCTCGAAGGCCGTTATCACGGGTGACATCACCCAGATCGATCTGCCGCGCACCAAACCGTCAGGTTTGCGGCAGGCCGTCGATATTGTGAAAGAAATCGAGGGGATCAGTTTCACTTTCTTCCGCTCGCGCGATGTCGTCAGACATAGCCTGGTCGGCCGCATTCTCGACGCCTATGAGCAATACGAGAACGACTCGGATGACGGCTGAATGGCGCGTTAACGTCCAGCTCGCTACCGATGACGATGATATTCCCGGCGCAAACGACATCGTCAAGTGGGCGGATCGAGCGCTACGCTTGAGCGCCGGCGAGGCAGAAGTAACGGTGAGGGTGGTCGGCATGGAAGAAGGCCGCCGGTTGAACGAGCGATGGCGGCGAAAGTCAGGCGCGACTAATGTTCTCGCCTTTCCACTCGCGGGCCCCAACCTCGATCCGGCTCTGCTCGGCGATGTCATTGTTTGCGCACCAGTGGCGAATTCGGAGGTCTTAGGCAACGGGAAGGCAGTCGAAGCACACTGGGCGCATCTCGTGATCCACGGCACTTTACACCTGATGGGGTACACGCACGGGAACGATGTCGATGCAACAAGAATGGAAGCGGTGGAGCGCACATTGCTAACCGAACTAGGCTATCCCTATCTATGAACAACGGTCACTCTAGTCGCGCGCATCCGGCCTCCCGAGTGAGCTGGATGCGCCGCATCATGAAATTCCTTACCCCAGGGCCGCGGGAGCGCCAGCACATCGTCGATCTTCTGCACGAATCGGAGAGCCGTCATCTTATCGATACGGGGACCGTGGCGATGATGGAGGGTGCGCTGCTGGTCTCTGAGATGAGGGTGCGCGACATCATGGTACCGAGATCGCAGATGGTGTTTGTCGACGAGGATGCAAGCCCTCAGCAGATCCTCCCGGAAGTTGTCGAGTCTGGCCATTCGCGTTTTCCGATGTTGGACGATAAGCACGAAAAAGTACTGGGGATCCTGCTGGCAAAAGATCTCCTTGCGCTCGCCATCAATCCCGAGCAGCCATTCGACATCAAAGACATCATTAGGCCCGCCGTGTTCGTACCCGAGAGCAAACGCCTGAATATCTTGCTGCGCGAATTTCGGGCCAGCCGCAACCACCTCGCTATCGTATTGGATGAGTATGGGGAAATCGACGGTCTGGTGAGTATCGAAGATGTGATTGAGCAAATCGTTGGCGAGATCGACGACGAGCACGATATCGAAGATGAGGAATATATTCGGCAGCATCGCAGTAACCGGTTTACCGTCAAAGCGCGGACGCCGATGGAGGAATTTAATGAATCCTTCGGTGCGAATCTTACGGACGAGACGTACGACACGATAG
>DAOWDI010000267.1 GCA_030639105.1 Gammaproteobacteria bacterium
CCAGAATTTTGGCAGCCTGATCGATTCGTGGTTCATTGCAGCGGTCGATTCCGTGTTACCTAATCACCGTGAGATTTGCGATATCCTGCTCGACCATTGCACTCCGGATGGGTTGAGGAGTGAGGCCGCCGCCGCCGCCGGGGCTTGTAGTCCTCGTCTCGGTTTGTACGTCGGGTGCGCCAATGTGTAGCGCGAGGCACTTGAGCTGCCGGTGGTGCAGTTCCTCTACAAACGCCTGGCGCTCAGTATCCCAAGCCGTACTGATCATAACGATACTGGCAAGGCGATCGAGATAACGCCGTAAGTAGGCCGCGAGCTGTTTGAATTCGTCCATGGTCGTAGGTTGTAGCTCCGCCAGCTGCAAGAGGATTTGCCGGTTGTTCGATAGTCCTCTCCCGGTCGTCAACTGCCACACTCGTTGTTCGATAAAAACGAGATCGAGTAGCGAATCGCTCGGGCGGTCAGCCTGGAGGAACGAAGCGGCGACGGCAATTGCAGCCTCAAAGTCGTCCGGCGTTGAGGGGCCGGCAAATGTGTCAATCAGGAGCGCGTGCCGATCGAAGTATTCGTCCTGGTATTCTTTGATGACGGGCATGCCGCGTTTGGCAAAGCTGCGCCAATGCATGTGCCTTAGCGGATCGCCGGGGCGGTAGTCACGCAAGCCGACGAATTCTTCGGCATCGCCGACAGTAGCGGCGAGCACGAGG
Organism: Gammaproteobacteria bacterium; assembly: GCA_030639105.1. Lineage (GTDB taxonomy): Bacteria > Pseudomonadota > Gammaproteobacteria > UBA11873. The sequence goes on from DAOWDI010000267.1 coordinate 708, forward strand.
CCGCCCCGGTGGAAATGCCGTTCAGATACCCATTGCAGCCGGGGGACCGGATACCGTTTCGGTAGTGATATCATTTCGCCGTGTAGATCTACGCGGTGTTTGGCAAAAAAGATCCCTAAGGGGTCCGGACGCTTCACTTCGAGACTTATAAAGGTCACCTTCCCACGTCTTAGCGGCTTCAGGTGGATTGCTACTTTCACCGTGGAGTGAGCCGGAATCGATGGTACGGAAACTGCGGATAGACGGGCGCCTCGGGCTATTCGAACGAGATGGAGCCAGCGCACAAAGCCGATACGGCGGTCGAACCAGTTCAGATCCTTTTCCCGGCCATCGAAATTCCCGTGGCAAAAAGTGTCAGCGTCAGGATATTGAGTGAGCAGGCGGTCAGCGAGCACGAGATCGTATTCTGCTCGAGCGCCATGATTGGTTATCGATACCGTGTAAGAAGTCGCGGTATCGACGGTGACGGTGTCCGGAAGATCTCGCTTCAATTCGAGACGTGGACGCCAGCGTACGCTGAGTGCCATGGCGACAATGATGATGGCAAGCAATACGGCCGCGAGTTGGGAAGCGAGGGTCTGGCGTGGATCAACGCCGAAAATTGCTGCTGCGATAGCGCCGCCAATCACGAGTCTACCGGTCGCGGTGAAACGCGTTTCGAACCACAACGATGTGCGCGACAATGCACGAAATAAGCGCAGCATCCGGCCTACGAACCAATCTCGCATCGGTGCCTTACCGGGGTACCGCAACCTCTAACAGCAGTTGGTCAACGATGCTGCCCGTCGTTGTTCCGCTAAAGCGTGCGTTTGCGTCGAGGACGATTCGATGACCAATTACAGCAGGCGCTAATTCCTGGATGTGGTCGGGGCTGACAAAGTCATGGCCATCAAAGATAGCCAGCGCCTGGGCGCACTTTATCAAGGTGATCGATGCTCGTGGGCTTGCGCCGAGACTGAGTTCGGACTGCCGCCGGGTTGCCGCAATCAAGTCGACGGTGTAGCGTTTCAATTCCGCTGACACCTCGACACCACGGGCCGCTTGTTCGAAGGCGATAACATCATCGCGAGTAACACACGCTTCGATTTGGTCGATTGGCGGCCCGCCTATCTCCGCCGACATGATCTCAACTTCCTGTGCCGCTGTGACGTACCCCAGCGACAAGCGCATAGCAAAGCGGTCCATTTGTGCTTCGGGAAGTGGGTAAGTGCCGTGAAACTCGACTGGATTCTGCGTTGCGATGACGAAAAACAGGTCAGGAAGGAGGTACAGTGTACCATCGAGGCTGACCTGCCCCTCTCCCATCGCCTGGAGTAATGCGGACTGGGTCCGCGGTGAAGCACGATTGATTTCGTCTGCCAGCAGTATCTCGGCAAATATCGGACCCTGGTGTACTTCGAAAGTGGCGGTTTGCGGGTTGAATACCGACACCCCGAGGATGTCGGTTGGCAGGATATCGGGGGTGAATTGAATCCGCTGGAAATTCGAACCGACCGAGCGCGCTAATGCTTTAGCCAGCGTTGTCTTCCCGGTACCGGGGAAATCTTCCAATAGTACGTGCCCCTTGGTCAAGAATGCCGAGAGGAGTAAGCGTATCGTGGTGTCTTGCCCATAGATGACACGGGTGAGGTTCGCGCTTAAGCGTTCGAATACACTCCGCTGCCGCGCTAAATCAAATTCGGAAGTCATCATGCGTGTACTGCTATATTCTGGCGATGTGGCCAAAGCATAACCCACCTGCCGTGGGCGTAAACCCTGAGACGCAAGATTTGCGGTCGTCGCCTAAGGGTGCCAGGAAAGTGGGCTTACATCGATCGCTTTACTCTTTCGCGCTCTCGCCGTTGTTTCTTCGTGATTTTTCCGGCGCGCCGATCCTCGACGATTGCGCTTGCTTTGATTGATTGCGACAACTCCTCGCGTCTTATTACGCTATCTTCGGATTCGAGATAGAGGGTGCTCACCCGGCTTGCGGGAACACGCTGCTGTGTGATGCCGGTCACGCTCAAGCGAAATTCGTATGGTGGCCGACGGATATACACCGCGTCACCGATGTGGATGATGCGAGCGGGTTTCGTCCGTGATCCATTTACGGTTATGCGTCCGGATTTGACCGCTTCACTTGCCAGGGAGCGCGTCTTGAAAAGACGTGCGCACCATAACCATTTGTCGAGACGCTGTTCTTGCATCAGATTTTGTACCCGCTGTTCGTGTATTTGTCGGATCGGGTAGACTGCACCGCATACGACACCTGTTTAAGTCATAGTGTGAGCGAATGAAATGAGTGCGCCAAGAGAATTTCGTCCCCAGCGAATTGCGGTGTTGACGATCTCCGACAGTCGGACTGAGGCAGAAGATAAATCGGGCAGGTTGCTCATCGATCGGTTGGAGGGGGTTGGCCACCGCTTGTTTGAACGCCGCATCGTCAAAGACGATATCTACTCGATCCGAGCCGAAATCTCACGCTGGATTGTCGATCCCGATGTCTCGGTCGTATTGACGACCGGTGGTACCGGCATCACGGGCAGAGATGGGACGCCGGAGGCTGTGACGCCGCTACTGGATAAGCAGATAGATGGGTTCGGCGAGATGTTCCGGGTGTTGTCCTATGATGACATCAAAACTTCAACCATGCAGTCACGTGCGATTGCGGGGGTCGCGAACGGGACCTATATCTTTTGCCTGCCGGGATCCTCGGGCGCCTGCGCGCTTGGATGGGACGCCTTGATTGTGCACCAGTTGGATTATCGAACACTTCCCTGCAACCTCATCGAACTGATGGGGCGATTGCGCGAAACCTGAGGCGTACGATAAACCAGGCATGCGAATACTTATCGCTATCGTACTCACGAGTTCAATCTGCGCTGAAACGGGCGCGCGGACATTCGCTATCAATGAAGACCTCATCGGGGCATTGGTGTTGGCGTCGAGTCTGAAGGCCGATACCTTGTCTGACCTCGCGCGCGCATACGATCAGGGCTATCTGGAGATGCGCTGGGCCAACCCGAAGATAGACCCGTGGTTACCGGGGGAAGAAACGGAGATCATCGTACCAAGTCTCTACATCCTGCCCGATGCGCCGCACCGCGGGATCGTTGTCAATGTACCGGAAATGCGTTTGTATTTCTTTCCGCGGGCGAAGGGTAAGGCACACCGCGGCGTCGAGACGTATCCGGTCAGTATCGGTCGCCAACAGTGGACGACGCCGCACGGTGTCACGAAAATCGTGGCCAAGGTAAAGGATCCGAATTGGTACCCACCGAAATCTATCCGCGAAGAGCATGCCGCCGACGGAGATCCGCTGCCCAAAATAGTGCTGGCGGGACCGGATAATCCCCTTGGTGCATTCGCGATGCGCTTAGGGCTGCCCGGCTATCTGATTCACGGGACGAACAAACCCTACGGGATCGGGATGCGGGTTACCCATGGTTGTATTCGGATGTATCCCAAAGACGTTGAAGAGATCTTCGGCGCCGTTAGCATCGGAACACCGGTGCATATCGTGAATCAGCCATACAAGGTGGGCGTGGCGCATGACAAAATCTATCTGGAAGTCCATCCGCATCTTGCCGAGGACGGCGATATCTTCCAAGATCAGTTTTCTTACGTCGTCGAATTAGTCGCCGCAAAAACTGTCGGGCGCGACGTGCAGCTGCACTGGCGTGACTTACAGAATACTATTATCGAGAAAAGCGGGATCCCACGAACCGTCGGTGTGATAAGGGGTGCCGGCTAGCCCCACGCGAACCCACCGACGGCAATCTGGGGTAAGGCTAGCCTCGATTGAGGGGGCCGTGGCGATGATCGCCTCCCGCCTTGTCATCGTTGATACATGAAATCTGGATCGGAGGGGGCAAAAAAAACCCCGCTAGAGCGCGGGGTTTTCATGTGGAGAGCGCGCTGAGCTATTTCCTCATCGTTTGCTCAAACATTCTTTCTATCCGGTCTTTATTTTCGCTGCAACATGTCATCGCGGCATCGGCGGCAACCTGCGCTTCTAGGGCCGCCGCGGCGGCGTCGGTGGCAACGTCCATCGCGCTGTTCGCCGCGCTTGCAGCCGAGCGGGCCTCAGACATGGCGCTATTGGCTTTTGCCTCCACCGCGGCTAACTGCTCCGGCGTTACCGTCGCACAAGCTGATAGAGCCCCCAGCACGACCGCGACAGCGGCCATTCTTACGGTTAGGGAAAGTGTTTTTTTCATGTTTAAATCTCCTATCCACATAATCGGTCCCCCCAAGTGAGGAATTCTTTACAGCGAGCGAAATGATGAACTATTTTTAGGTGTTTGGCAATTTTGATTTGGTCCGCCGATATCCTATTTTTCAGATATTTGTGAGCTACCTATCACCTCGCACCGTCGATTGGGCGCAATCCGCTGGTTGCCTACGCCAGCAGCTCTGGCGGATGCGGTGCGCAGTGGACAATCCACCGGGGCTCCACCACGACGAAGGCTAATGCGAAATCCCGTCCGATGTTAGTTCTGGCACGATTTCGTCCAAGCCGTTTCTTTCCTCTCGCCGCCCGTGGACCAGATCCCGGGTCATTGTGGCGGCTTTGACTCGGCTGGTGGACGGCCCCATCCGTGTTCGCGGCCCGGGGGTACCCGTTGGCGCGAATCATGCAGGGTGTCGAGCAGTTGCTGGATCGCCCGGTCAAAGCTATCCATTTGATGCAATTTACAATAATCCGAGAGCCAGGTGAGCGAAATGTCTAACGGCTGGTTACCGGTCACATTGTAAGTATCCTCACGCAATGTATTGAAGGCAGTGAGATAGCCCATCAGAAATACCTTGTAGCGGGCGCCAGAATCACTGCCGGCGGACTTGATGAATTGATGGCAGGACGATCGTCCAACCCCCCAAATGGCGTAATTACCCGCCGGATCGGCGGCCAATACGGCGCAAGTGATGAGCTGTGGCAGCAGCATTGTGAGCAGAATGCGCGGCGCCATGGACTTTAGTGGGTCGAAAAGCAGCGGTGTCAGGTTCAGGTCCTGGTTAGGGTGCATCTATTATCCGGTTGGTCGCAGGCAAGTCGAATTCCATTCGATGGAAGATCCATCAGGCGGTTCTTGCGATTGAATTGGGAGCGTAAGAATTCCATCTGGTCAGCCAGGATCTTGCGATTCGACAAAGCCAGAAATTCTGCCCAATTGGGGACGTAGGGGACCGCGAGCAGAGGCATCGAGGCTAGTTCCGGTGTGCGGCTGCCCTTGCGGGTGTTGCAGGAACGACACGCGGTAACGACGTTCGACCAGATGTCGCGCCCGCCCTTCGATAGCGGATTTACATGGTCGCGGGTCAGCTGATATTCCGGATGCTCGGTACCGCAATACATGCACATATACCCGTCG
>DAOWDI010000119.1 GCA_030639105.1 Gammaproteobacteria bacterium
GACCTGGCCGTAGCCGGTTCCCAGAAGGGCCTCATGCTCCCGACGGGCCTGGCGCTGGTCGGTGTTTCCCAGAAGGCCCTTGCGGCACGCGCGAATGCCAAATGCCCACGGTGTTTCTTCGATTTCGACGACATGATCAAGACTAACAAGGACGGGTGGTTTCCCTACACGCCCGCGTCCACGCTGTTACACGGACTGCGCGAGGCCATCGACATGCTGCTCGAAGAGGGCATCGATAATGTTGTCGCACGCCACCACCGGTTCGGCACCGCGGTCCGCACGGCCGTGGAGGCGTGGGGGCTGACTGTGTGCGCGAGGGATCCAAAATGGTACTCTGACACCGTAACCGCTATTGTCGTCCCCGAGGGGAAGGACAGCAGCGCCGTTATCAAGGCGGCCTACGACAATTATCACCTGTCGCTGGGTGTTGGTCTCAACAAGGTTGCTGGACGCGTCTTTCGGATCGGACATCTTGGCGATCTCAACGAGTTGATGGTGCTGTCCGCCCTCTCCGGCGCTGAGATGGCCATGCGCGATGCAGATATCGACATTGTGCCCGGGTCGGGTGTCGCCGCCGCCCAGGAATACTTGCGCGCATCGGGCAACAACGCCTAGGAGAAGATTATGAGCTTTACCCAATACGCACCCGTCAAGACGAGGTTGCAGCGCAGTGAACTCGCTGTTCCGGGCTCAAGCCCCGGCATGTTCGAAAAGGCACTTGTCAGTGAAGCCGATTTCATCTTCCTCGATTGTGAAGATGCGGTTGCGCCGGATGACAAGGCCGATGCGCGCAAGAATATCATCGCCGCCCTCAACGACCTCGACTGGCGCGGGCACGGCAAGACAATCTCGGTTCGAATCAACGGACTCGATACCCATTATATGTATCGTGACGTCGTCGATATCGTCGAGCAAGCGGGTGACAAACTAGACACGATCCTGATCCCCAAGGTGGGCACGGCGGCCGACGTCTACGTCGTCAATTGCCTGGTGACGCAGATCGAGGATGCTGCCGGGCGCGAACATTCGCTCGGGCTCGAAGCCCTGATCGAGACGACACTTGGCATGGCAAACGTCGAAGACATCGCCCGTTCGGGTAATCGGCTGGAAGCATTACATTTTGGTGTCGCCGATTATGCCGCAAGTTGCCGCGCGCGCACGGTCGTTATCGGCGGGTTAAATCCCGATTACCCGGGCGACCAATGGCACGCAAGTCTGCAGCGGATGCTGGTGGCCTGTCGTGCGTTTGGGCTGCGTGCGATCGACGGCCCGTTTGGCGATTTTAATGACCCGGACGGTTATGTCGATGCCGCCAAGCGCGCCGCCGCACTTGGATTTGAGGGTAAATGGGCGATCCACCCCTCGCAGATAGCACTCGCCAACGAAGTGATGTCACCGCCGGCGGCCGAAGTCGAGCGGGCGCGGCGTGTTCTCCAGGCGCTCGAAGAGGCTCAGGCCGCGGGCCGCGGCGCGGCGCAACTCGACGGGCGCTTGATCGATGCGGCCTCGGCGCGCATGGCCGAGAACATTGTGCGCCAGGCGGAGGCAGTCGAGGGCAAATAGATCGCGATTGTTAAGAATACTATTCATAAACTTCCAAGGTGAGGTGAATCGATGGACATTCACGAGTATCAAGCGAAGGAATTGTTGCGCGATTACGGGGTAACGGTTCCGCCAGGCGGGCTGGCCTACAGCCCGGAACAAGCGCAGTATCGCGCCGTCGAGATCGGCGGCGATAAGTGGGTCGTCAAGGCGCAGATCCATTCTGGTGCACGCGGCAAGGCCGGCGGCATCAAGGTTTGCTCCAACGAGCACGAGGTCGTCGAGGCGGCGACGGAGCTATTGGGCAAGCGCCTCGTCACCCATCAGACGGGCGCACAGGGCAAGATCGTCAACCGGCTCTACATTGAGGCGGCCAGCGACATCGACCGTGAGATCTATGTCGGTATCGTGCTCGATCGGTCGGCCGAGCGGGTCGCCGTGGTTGCCTCATCCGAAGGCGGCATGGAGATTGAAGAGATCGCCCGCAGCAAACCCGACTCAATCCTGCGCTGCTCGATCGAACCGGCGGTCGGTATGCAGGATTTCGAGGCCCGCGAGATCGCCTTCGGACTCGGTCTCCCACCATCGTTGATCTCCCGGGCAGTGACCATCTTGATGGGTGCCTACCGGGCGTTCCGCGACCTCGATGCGGTCATGGTCGAGATCAACCCGCTCGTCGTCACCAAGGACGGCCGCCTCCTCGCGCTCGATGCCAAACTCGCATTCGACGATAACGCGCTGTTCCGGCGCCCGGGTATTTCCGAGCTGCGCGACAAGTCGCAGGAAGACCCGCGCGAAATGCAGGCCGCTGATCGGGGTTTGAGCTATGTCGGCCTCGACGGCAACATCGGCTGTATCATCAACGGCGCCGGCCTCGCCATGGCGACAATGGACATGATCCAACATGCCGGCGGATCGCCGGCCAATTTTCTCGATATCGGCGGGGGCGCCTCGCCCGAGCGCGTGGCCAAGGCTTTTAAGCTCGTTTCCAACGATGAAAATGTCGAGGCCATCCTGGTCAACATCTTCGCGGGCATCAACCGTTGTGATTGGGTCGCCGAAGGCGTCGTGCAGGCGGTCGAGGCGATGGATCTGAAGGTGCCACTGGTAGTACGGCTTGCCGGCACCAACGTCAAAGCCGGTCAGGACATCCTCAAAAACAGCGGTCTGCCAATCACCATGGCTGACACATTGGCCGAGGCTGCCAACAAGGTCGTCGGCGCGTGGCGGCAAGGGAAACAATAGGAGGAGGGGAATATGGCAATCTTAATCGACGAAAAGATCCCCGTTATCGTACAGGGGTTTACTGGACAAATCGGCACATTTCACGCCCAAGAGATGATCGACTACGGGACCAATATCGTCGGCGGCGTGACACCCGGGAAAGGGGGCGGCACCCATCTCGGCAAGCCGATATTCAATACGGTCAAACAAGCGGTCAACGCGACCGGTGCGAGCGCGAGTATCGTGTTCGTGCCCCCGCCGTTCGCGGCCGACGGGATCATGGAAGCCGCCGACGGCGGGATCAGCTACTGTGTGGCGATCACCGATGGGATCCCGGCGCACGACATGATCCGGGTCAAGCGCTACATGCGCCGCTACCGGGCCGAAAACCGGATGTGCCTGACCGGTCCGAACTGTGCCGGCACCATCAGCCCCGGCAAGGCGATGCTCGGCATCATGCCGGGCCATATCTATACGCCGGGCAGAGTCGGTATCGTTAGCCGTTCGGGCACACTCGGGTATGAGGCGGCGGCACAATTGAAGGCGATAGGGATCGGCGTCTCTACCAGCGTCGGTATCGGTGGTGATCCGATCAACGGCAGTTCATTTAAGGACATTCTTGAACTTTTCGAGCACGATCCGGATACGGTCGCGGTCGTCATGATCGGAGAGATCGGCGGACCGCAGGAGGCCGAAGCCGCGCAGTTCTTCAAGGAGAACATGAGCAAACCCGTGCTCGGGTATATCGCGGGGTTGACGGCGCCCAAGGGCAGACGTATGGGCCACGCTGGCGCAATCATTTCCGCCTTTGGTGAAAGTGCGGCCGAGAAGGTCGAGATCCTGCAGGAATGTGGCGTGACCGTCGTCCCGACCCCATCGGATTTTGGCGAAACCATCACCAAAGTGCTCGCATAGCCTGCCTAAGAGGTCTCGAGAAATGCAGAAAAAACCCAAAGTCATCGTGACGCGCCGCTGGCCTGAACCGGTGGAACAACGGCTGCTGGCATCGTTTGATGCCGAGTTGAACACCGCCGATGAACCTATGCCGGCTAGCGCTTTGCAGAGTGCCATGCAGGCGGCGGATGCACTGTGTCCGACGGTATCGGATAAGATCACCGAGCAGATCATCGACGTCGAGGGCGCACGCGCGAAGATCATCGGCAACTACGGTGTCGGCTTCAATCATATCGACATCGATGCGGCTAAAGATGCCGGCATAGTCGTCACCAATACACCGGAGGTTCTCACCGACTGTACCGCCGACCTCGCAATGACCTTACTGCTCATGGCCGCGCGCCGGGCCGGCGAAGGTGAACGGCACGTACGGCACGACGAGTGGACGGGCTGGCGGCCGACGCACATGATGGGAACGAAGGTAACCGGCAAGACACTCGGCTTGATCGGTTTCGGGCGGATCGCGGGCGCAATGGCGCACAAGGCGCATTTCGGCTTCGGCATGCGGATCCTGTTTCATGACCCGTATCCACCCGCCGTGGAGGTCGCGAACAAATTCGGCGCCATTCAATGCGATAGCGTTGAGGATGTCTTACGGCGATCCGACTTCGTCTCCCTGCACTGCCCCGGCGGCAACGAGACCTACCATCTACTCAATGCCGAGCGCATTGGTGAAATGCAACCGCACGCCTTTCTCATCAATACCGCAAGAGGCGATGTCGTCGACCAGGTGGCACTTGAGCAAGCGCTACGCAAGGGCCATATAGCCGGTGCCGGTCTCGATGTTTACGAAGGTGAACCGGCCGTCCCCAAGGGCTTACGGGAATTGGAAAACGTCGTCGTGCTACCGCATCTTGGCAGCGCCACGATGGAAACACGTGTTGCGATGGGCATGCGGGTGGTTGACAATCTGGAGGCATATTTCGCCGATCGCGCGCCGCGCGATCGCATCGTGTAATGGATGCCGTCTCAAGAAGAAGCCAATGCGACATTGAGATGTACAATCAGCTAACAAGCAACGCATCATCGATCTATGCCGCAAAAAATACAGCATCACACCGGAGCACCTCATCCCTTACGGCCATTACGAAGCAATAAAATTGCTGGATGACATTCACGGTCTGGAGCTACGCGAAGACGGTAAGCTCTTCCTGATGCCGGCGATCAGCTAGCTCGACACCCATCAAGTACCTTACATCCAGATCGGTACCGCACTCACTCACCTTTCACAAGAACTCTGTCGTAAATGGAATTGGTGTAATGAAGCGGGCCAACTGAAGGCTATTGCTGTCCGTACCTTGTTGCAAAAACTGGATCATCAGGACTTGATTCAACTTCCTGCCCCAATTCGCTCTGCCAATGATGAATTTTTCAATCGACGTGATGGCCCGATAGAAAGAATGCATGGCCTATCATCAAGCATCTAGAACCCATCTCAAGATTATTCACCAGCGTGCCGCTCATTTAACAATACTAAACCACGCTCCTCGAACTGCGCTAAAATCGCTGCCGGTGCGCGCATGAATAATCTTGAGATGGGTTCC
>DAOWDI010000250.1 GCA_030639105.1 Gammaproteobacteria bacterium
ACTACAGTTGGGGCAGGTCATCGTCGAGGGCAATCCGCGGTTTATCACGCGACTTGGACCGGACGGTCCCGATGGCGTCGAGGTGCGTCGTGGCAAGGTCGATCTAGTTGCCGATGCTCGTATGGAGCGCGCCGGCGGCGATTTTGCCGCCACCGGGTGGGCGCACGATTTTCAACGCGTCGAGGCGACACTGAATCTCCCGCCGGGCTGGGACGTACTTGCCATCGACGGCGTTGACAACGTCCCGCGCACATGGCTGGCGCGCTGGACCCTACTCGATTTGTTTCTCGTGCTGGTCATCTCCGCGGCGGTGATGCGTCTGTGGCACTGGCGTGCCGGCGGTGCCGCATTATTGATGCTGACGCTGATCTGGCACGCACCGGAGGCGCCGCGCTACATCTGGCTGAGTCTGTTCATCGCGATTGCACTGCTGCGTGTGCTGCCCGAAGGCCGGGTGCGATCCACCATCGGCATGTTCAGAAACCTCACCGCGCTGGCGCTGATCATCATCTGTATTCCGTTCGTGGTGAACGAATTGCGCTTGGCCGTCTACCCGCAGCTTGCCGCACCACGGCAACGGTTGGCGGCGCCACCAGCTGCTGCTGTAGTCGGGGACAAGGCCGCGGAGTCGATTGTGCCCATGGCGGCGCTGGATGGCCCCGTCATGATGAGGAGCGCGGAGGTGGCGAGTGAAGCGGACATGATAATGGCCGATGAAATCTTGGAAGAGCCGCCGGCGGCCCCCATGGCTGGCAGGTCCGGGTTGCGTTCCGCGCCGGCGAGTACGGCTGCCACGAAGCCCGCGCGGGCGAAGGTATTCGCCGTCGATCCGAGCGTGGTCATCCAGACCGGCCCCGGTTTGCCAGCGTGGCGATGGCAGTCGCTGCAACTGAGTTGGAACGGGCCGGTTGATCAAAACCAGCGCGTCTCGATCACCTATATTTCACCGGGGGTGAACGCGGCCATGCATATTCTGCGCGTCGTGATGATCGGCGTGTTGCTGTTGTTGGTGTTCGGCGTGGAGGGCCGACAGGTGCTCGCCGTTATGCGCAATTCAGTGGTGTGCGCCGCGGTGGCGTTCTCGGCACTCATCAGTTTTCCCGCAAGCACGGCCGCGGCGGCCGATTTTCCGGATCCCACCTTACTGGAGACCCTGCGCCAGCGGCTGAGTGCGGCGCCGGCGTGCGCCAATCGATGCGCCGACATCACGAGGATGCGGCTCGAACTCGACGCGGCAAGGCTGCAGATCCGCCTGGAAACCCACGGCGCCCAGGCCAGCGCGATCCCGCTGCCCGGCCGCGCCCGGCAGTGGCTGGCGCAGACGGTGCTGGTCGATGGAACCGCCGCCGCGGCACTTGCGCGCGACACTGGCGGTACGCTATGGCTGTGGCTCCCGGCGGGTGTACATCAGGTCTATCTCAGCGGGGCGTTGGAACAACGCGCGAGCGTCCAGCTACCGTTACCGCTGCGCCCGCACGCCACCGAGATCTCGGTTACCGGTTGGAGCGTACAGGGCCTGCGCGATGACGGACAGGTCGAGGCACAGCTTCAGTTCACCCGCCAAGGCGCACGTGTCGGAGGCCGTGAATCCGCGGCGTTCGAAACGACTCAACTACCCTCATTCATCCGTGTCGAGCGCACCTTGGCTCTGGGTCTGGACTGGACTTTAACAACGCGAGTCGTGCGCGCCGCGCCCGGGACCACCGCCGCTGTTCTGGAAGTCCCGCTGGTTGGAGGAGAATCGGTGGTGACGCCGGGCATCGAGGTCGACGGCGCCATGGTGCGCGTCAATCTCGCTACGCAGGTCAATAGCCTCTCGTGGGAATCGGTCGTCGACAAAGGCGCGGCGTTGCAGCTGACGGCACCCGCGACTATTGCCTGGCTCGAGACCTGGCGCTTGCACATTGGGCCGATGTGGCACGTCGAGATTGACGGTATCGCGCCAGTTCATCATCAGGGGAGCGGCACTGAGTGGCTGCCGCAATGGCGGCCGTGGCCCGGGGAGACGGTGAGCTTCAAGGTGGTCAAACCCGCGGGCGTTCCTGGTCAGACCTTGACGATCGACAGTAGCAGGCTCGCGGTCAAGCCTGGCAAACGCGCAACCGATAGCACGTTGTCGCTGAAGCTGCGCAGCAGTAAGGGCGGGCAGTACACGATGCGGCTGCCGGCGGATGTCAAATTGCAGGCGGTGCGCATCAACGGCGCCCCCGTCGCCCTGCGGGCCGAAGGCCGCAAGCTGACGATCCCGGTGACACCGGGAACACAGACGGTAGATGCGCAATGGCGCAAGGCGGGCGGGATCTCGACGCACTTCAAATCGGATCCGATCGACCTTGCAATCGCGAGCACCAACCACCAGGTCGAAATAGTCCTTGGCAAGGATCGCTGGACGCTGTTGACGTTCGGCCCGAGTCTCGGTCCGGCCGTGTTGTTTTGGAGTCTGCTCGGTGCGTTATTGTTGTTGGCGATGGGTCTCGCACGACTCCCCTTGACACCGCTGACAACGACTCAGTGGTTGCTACTGGCCATTGGCCTGAGTCAGGTGGCGGTTGTGCTGGCGGCGATCGTCGTGGTGTGGCTGTTCGCGCTCGGTTTGCGTAAACGCTACGGTGCGGACCTGGTGGGCCTGCGTTTCAACCTTGCCCAGATCGGACTCGTCGTGTTGAGCATCGCGGCATTGTTCGTACTGATCGAAGCTATTCGCCACGGCCTACTCGGACACCCGGACATGCATGTCGCCGGTAACGGTTCGACCGCTCATCTGTTGCGCTGGTATGCCGATCGCGTCGCTGTGGTGCCGCCAACCGCAACGGTCATATCCGCACCGATACTGCTGTATCGTTTGTTGATGCTCGGTTGGGCTCTATGGCTGGCACTTGCGATCCTGAAATGGCTGCGCTGGGGCTGGGAATGTTTTGGCGCGGATGGACTCTGGCGCTCGTGGCGTAAACCGAAGCCGGTCCCAATCCAGTAGCGATTTTCGCGACATCATGGATCCGCTATTTTTGGCCTTTAACGACGAGTGTGACAGTGCGCGGGTCAACCATATCCGCAAGCAGCTGTTGGCGAGCGGACGTTACCAGGCAGCAGGGCTATATGCCGTTAACAATCTTATGCCGCAAATAAGCTGATGATAGGGCTATAGATCAATGAGTTGTCGGATGAACGCGGCAACGCCACACAAGCCGACTTGAACCCACTCGAACGCTTTGCGGTACTCGAGCAAGGCAAGAAGGTCTACTTGAACGATTGCTACCGCACCTACACATGGTCTGATTCGCCCGATGGGCGCTTCGATATGCGGTTGAAACTCGCCCAAGCGCGAGGGTGCCGGAGAAAGCCGGATCGTCGATGAAAGCCGGGCATGGCGGTAAAGGTGTCGTCGCTACGCCGCGATGAGCTAACCGTGTGCCGAGCGCCGTTCGGGGTTGAGACCGGCGGACTATTCCGGCAGTTCCTCGCCGGAGCCGCCCATCTTGGCCGGTATGTCTTTCAGCTTTACCACGCCATCGTGGATACGCAGTACGGTTTCTTCGTAGAAGACGTGCAGCGTGGGCGTAAACGGCAGGTCGGGAATGATCGCTGTGTAGACGTCCGTCAGACCCATGGCCGGATGCTCCGTAAAGAGGTGGCCACCGCAGCTCTTGCACCATTTACGATGACTGTGATCGGTCTTTACGTAGGTGCCGATATTGTCGCTGCCTTGGGTGACGTTGATGGCAGCCGGTGGCCACAGCGAAAAGGCGTTCACCGGTCCCGCCGACCAGTGCCGGCACGATCGGCAGTGGCAATAACCCATGGCGGCGGGCTCCCCCGTCACCGTCAATTGGACCGCGCCGCAGAAACAGCTGCCGTCATAGGATTTGTCGCTCATCAATGTTCTCCTTTCAGCTCGGTCGTGTGAGATGTTTGTTCATCGTCGTCAGCGGATCCAGTATAACCACGCCTGCGTCAAGGCGCATCTTACGGCAAATCGGCGCGGTGAAACCCGTAACAAGGCGCACCGGAGTTTTCGACGAACGGCTCGCCGCTTTCAAATAGGACGGATCGCGATCGTCTGGGGTTGAAATCGGATCGCCGCGGCGATCCGATCGAAGGCGACCGGTCCACGAGGTGCGATGCGAACGAGCCGTGCACTCTTGTCGATCTCAACGGCCAACGGTCATGCCGGTATTACCGCCGCTAAGTGAATTGTCAATTTGGGTTGCGCAGACTACCCCCAAACGCCGAAAATGTGGATTGCCTCACAGGACGGCAATGGTCTACAGGCGAAAGTAGGTTGCATAATGAACCTCGGTCGGCAGTAATCAGGGAAAAATATTATGCCTCATAGCTCCAGTAAGGAAACTGAACAACATAAGTCCAATCACTCTACACGATACGCCCACCGGTCACGTCGAATCGGTGGCGCCCTCATTTGTTACTTGGCGCTGTGCTCGAACGTTCACGCGATCGTGTTGGGAATGGTAGATGTCGACAATACGTACAACTCCGTGGGTTTTGTACTTGCCTCGACTGACCTCACTGCTGTGGCCGGTAGCGTTGTTGCCCTTAGCCCAGATTGGGCTCTAACGGCGGCCCACGTGGTCGAGGACGTTGCGGCCGAGGGTGGCACCGTGATCTTGGCCATGGGAGATCCCAATCCTGGTGGTGTGGTAGCCTTCCACTTCTTTATCGACGAAATTGTCATTCACGAAAATTACGATTCTGGTCAGTTCCACGACGATCTGGCGCTGATTAAGGTATCTGCGATCGATCCAATTAACCCCGGCATCGTCGATGTCTCCTTTGCCACCTTGTCGAATGCCGATCTCGACTCCACTTCGCCTGGTTTTCTGCCGCTGCCGGGAACCGCGAGGATTACCGGTTACGGCGTGACCGAAATTGGCGTCCCCCCGGATCCGGCGGCGGACATACTTCGGCGTTATGGCGATGCCGCTACGGATTCTGTCGCACCGACGCCTCCAATCGTTCCTTTTGACTGTTCTCACGCAAGTTTGCTGTGTACCTACGGCACGACGGGCGGTGCGCCTGGTGACAGTGGCGGTGCGATGTTGCTCGATTACGGCGGCGATGAAGTGGTGGCCGGCATCAATTCGTTTATCTTCGACGAGAACGATCTCCTCGATCCGGTCCAACCCCCGAACTGGGATGATGGGTACTGGACGGTTGCAACCTCCACAGCATATTACGAGGACTGGATCACGAGCCACGTTCCCACTGCCATGTTTGGTGCACCCGTGCCGCTGCCGCCGGCGATTTATCTGTTCGCCGCGGGTCTCCTCGGTGTTTTGGGCATGAATCGTCGGCGCCCCCGGCCGCACGAAGAAGAAATCACCGGCCAGTCGCCACTCACCTCCTGAGCGGGACCGGTAATGGCTCGTGCCCTGTAACGCGCAGTCGTAGAATTCGATGAAGTTCGTCAGCTTTACCACCGATTCGGATGAGCCACGCGTGGGCGGCCTCGATTCGGACGGGAATATCATCGATTTTTCGGCACTCGCGGCGGATTTCCCCGCAAACATGCTCGACTTTATCCGTGCGGGCGATGCCGCCGTCGTCCACGCTTGTGAGCTTCTCGACAGCGCCCCGCCGCGGGCGCGTTTGGCACCGGGTACCGTGCGGCTCACCGCGCCGATCCCGCGCCCGGCCAAGAATGTTTTCTGTGTTGGGCGAAATTACAAAGAACACATCGAGGAAGGCTATCGTGCCCAAGGCGCCGGGGTAGTTTATCCGCGGGCCCCGCAGTTTTTCACCAAGGCACCCACGGCCGTGATCGGCCCGGATGATGTCGTGGTGCTGGACCCTGCGGTCACGCGGAAATTCGATTACGAGGCCGAGCTCGGCGTCGTCATTGGGAGCGGCGGCAAGAATATCCCGGAGGCCGGTGCGCTCGCGGCGGTCTTCGGCTACACCATCGTCAATGACTTCACGGCACGCGACCTCCAGCGGCGCCACGGCCAATGGTTCAAAGGCAAGAGCCTCGATCGTTCGTGCGCCACCGGACCCTGCATCGTCCATGCCTCGGCTATCATCGATCCGCAGGATCTCGGCCTCACATTGAAAGTGAACGGGGAACTGCGTCAGCACAGCCGTACCAGCCATATGATCTTCAGTATCGCGAAGATCATCCACGATCTGTCTCTCGGTATGACGCTCGAACCCGGTGATCTTATCGCGACCGGCACACCACAGGGTGTCGGCTATGCGATGGATCCGCCGCGTTTCCTTGCCGATGGCGACGAAGTGGTGATTGCGATCGAGCAGATCGGCGAGCTACGCAACCGCATCGAGGAGGTCCCGTAGATAGCGGAACAAAAGGCGCGTCGATTTCGGCGGCCTGTTCTCGCGCTGTTCTTTGCGTGCGTTACGAACGAGTTGGCGGAGTTGCGCGCGTTCGGCGGATGGAAACCGTAGGAGAAAGTCGTTGATGGTTTCGTCGCCGCCCTCGAGCAGCGCATCGCGCCATTTCTCGACTTCGTGGAATCTCTGGATGGCTTCCCGGGCCCCATACAAACCGATCCGCAGTGCCTCGCGGATGGCCTCTACATCTTCGCGCGCGAGTAGACCACCGATATAACGCAGTTGCCGTTGCCGCGCGCCGCGATCCATCGATCGCGCTTCTCGTACGGCGTCGAACAACACCGCCGATAGCGGTAGCCTGACCAGGTTCTTTTCCGGCAGTGCTGCCAATTCCCGGCCAAGAAGCTGCAGGGCGCGGCGGTTGCGCTTGATCCGGGATTTACTTTGTTGCGGTTCGAATTCCATCGGACGAGCCGGTCGTGAGATCCTGGTCCGAGAGTTCGTGACCCCATTCGCGCTTCGCCGCGAGATAGCGGCGATTCCAGGGATTGACACCGATGACGTGTTTGACCGGGGTCGCCTGAGTGAGGCCGTGCGCGGCCAGATCGGTAAGCTTTTTCGGATTGTTGGTCAGTAAACGAAACGGGCGGTCGCCAATAAAATGACAGAGCAGGGCGGCCGCATCAGAGAAATCGCGCGAGTCGTCCGCCAAGCCGAGCGAATGGTTTGCCTCGTAGGTATCTTCACCCGCATCCTGCAGCAAATAGGTGGCCGCTTTGGCCCAGAGGCCGATGCCACGGCCTTCGTGCCCGGACATATAGATGACGAAGCCGCCTTCAGGATCCTGGCTGATGCGATCGAGTGCGGAGACGAACTGTGGCCCGCATTCGCACCGTTGCGACCCGAATACATCGCCGGTCAGGCAGCTCGAATGAACTCGGACCAGCGGATTTTTGCTCCTGCCCGGATCACCGATCATCAGCACACTATTGACCGCCATGCTCGAGGCCAGCATGGCAAACAAACGTTGATGGCCGTGTTTACTGAGGTCGCGTGCGAGTTCCTCTACTTTCGCGAGCTCCGTGCTGCGCACGGTCGCATACCATTGTGTGGTGATCGCAACCTCGCCGAGTTCGATCGGTAGCGGAATGGGACCGAGGATATTGATCGCGAGTTCGCCGTCTGGCGGTACCTCGTTGACCGGGATCTCTTTGCCCCGGGCGTCGATCCGGATCAGCTTATGCTCGTCGATTAAGCGTTCGCGGATGGTCGGGTTGATATAGGTGAACATGATGTCAATTCATTTTCTCGAGCGCGGGGAGATGAGCCATCCGGATGGTGTGGAGCCCGGCGGTCTCGACCCGTTTCGCACCATCGGCGATGTCCTCTGGCGATTTACCGCTCGGGTAGGCTCCGAGCATGACGCCGATACAAATCAGCAGAGAGACCTCCTTCAGTACTCGTTTAGTTACTGCACCGGACGGTAGATGATAGCAGCGTCTGGCTGACATGGGTTGGCGTGGTGGGGCGCAAAAGCGGATCGACAATCGCATGCTCTCACTCTCGGCACTATGGTCCCAGGCTCGCCGGGTCGAAAAATTGCCATGCGAGCATCTTTGCATATACCTACTGAGGCCCGAACACTTTACAATAGTCGGCTCAATGGTGGCCGTGCCGGTCCCCTCGCGACGCAAAACCGCAAATCCCGTCAGGCCCGGAAGGGAGCAGCGGTAGTGGTGGCGTGGGCGCCGGGGTGCGGCTGGCACTGCCGCCGCCTTCATGTGTTCATCGTCTCTCGCGCCGTATTTGGGCATAGCAGGATCAGGAGAC
>DAOWDI010000245.1 GCA_030639105.1 Gammaproteobacteria bacterium
CCGAGTGCGCCGGCTGGCACATACTTAAGCCAAACCATGCGCTTGCGTCGGAATTCGGGGTCAGGTCTTGTGTTTTGCGTAATAGTATCTATCAATCTTAGGGCCGATGCGTGGAAGGAGAAAAGCGATTATCTTGCACTCGAATACTCAAGAGTGAGTCGTATTTTGGTCAAGGCAAGAGACAAGACCCTATAATTTCTTGCTACTTAGAATGCTTTTTCTGGGTCTTGACCGCGTAGTACGTGCACGATCTCCACGGTGTCTCAACCCGGTAATAAATCGAATGCACACCGCACACACTACGCCTGTATCCGGTACGGATATGATCAGCTACGGGGTACAAATACGGCTGTTCCGCCAATACAGAAAATCGTTGCTTGAGCTGATCGCGGTAGCGGTCGGACTGGGCAACCCCGTAATGTTTATCCCCATACCGTGCGATGGCTATCAGATCTTCTTTCGCAGCTTCGCTAAGCCGATAATCAGGCATGTTTCGCCCGGTGACGTTTGCGGGTTTCTTCCCAGATTTCATCTACCGAACAATCGCTAAAACCGCTCTGCTCACCTTCAATCAATGCGGCGCGGATCGCTTCAATTTCAGCGGGGGTTTCTTGCTCTCGAATTTGCCGCTCTCGGATCAGCTCGCGGACAACCTCGCTTTCATTACCAAAATGTCCAGTTTCGATCTGGGCCTTGATCCAGCTATCTTGCTGATCCGTTACCGATATGCTTTTTTTTACCATTGGCATTTTTAGTCCTCCAAGGGTGGCTGAATTTATCCTACTTAGTAGTTTATTATACTTCTTCCCTGATTGATGAGCCTTCTCTTTTCATCATTTCTTTTTTGAGATGCGCTGCAGGCATACCATGGTTAGAGCCATTTCTTCCGAGCCGACACTTCCAGAATAACGATGTGTACAGCAGCGGGGATCCCGAAGGGGTCGAAGCGAAGCGCAAAATGGCAAAGCCGTTGCCAGAAGGCACCGCAGTTCTCTACGAGCGACGTCGCTCGAGGGCAACGACTCCCCGGCCTCGGCCGCAACGGCTACGTCGCACTTAATATCGGGTTTTGAACCCCGGGGTCTGATCCATAAGATCCCTAAGCGATCCGGCCGAGTGCGCCGGCTGGCGCATACTCAAGCCAAGCCATGCGCTTGCGTCTGCCCGGCGGGTTTCTTAAGGTATCGATCGACTCTCGAGACGACCGCGCGATGCAGTATCGACAGCTTGGACAAACCGGCGTTAAAGTGAGTGCGCTGGCACTCGGCACGATGACGTTTGGCGAACAAAATACCGAAGCCGATGCCCATCGTCAGCTCGACGTGGCCATGGATGCCGGGGTCAATTTCATCGATACGGCCGAGATGTATCCGGTGCCGCCGCGGGTCGAGACCCAGGGCTTGACCGAAACCTACATCGGCACCTGGCTCCATCGCCGCCACAAGCGTAACGACATCGTTCTCGCAACGAAGGCGACCGGCCCTGGCGCCCACCTGGGGCACATCCGCGGCGGCAGATCCAAGTACACGGCAAAGAATCTCAAAGAAGCCCTCGAGGGCAGCCTCAAGCGTTTGCAGACCGATTATGTCGATCTGTACCAATTGCACTGGCCCGAGCGCGCCACGAATATGTTTGGTCAGCTCGGTTACAAACCCGCCCAGCGCGAAGAACACCCGTGCATCGAGCCCAGCTTGCGCGCACTGTCGGACCTGATCGAAGCAGGAAAGATCCGCCACATCGGCTTATCGAACGAAACCCCCTGGGGTTTGATGAGCTTCCTGGCCTTAGCGCGGGAATACGACCTGCCCCGTGTCGTTTCCATTCAAAATCCCTATAACCTGCTCAACCGTTCCTTTGAGGTGGGTCTGGCCGAGGTAGCCGATCGCGAACAGGCCGGTCTGCTTGCCTACTCGCCGCTGGCATTCGGCACGCTGAGTGGAAAATACGCCAACGGTGCGCGGCCGGCCGGTGCGCGCATAACGCGCTTTGACCATTTTGTCCGCTATACTAAGGGGCAAGGTGTCGCGGCGACCGCCCAGTACGTCAAGCTGGCGCACCAATTCGAAGTCGATCCGGCGCATATGGCCATTTCGTTTATCCTATCCCGACGCTACCTCACCAGCGCCATCATCGGCGCAACGAGTGAGGATCAACTGCGCCATGATCTCGACAGCCTCCAGTTTCCCTTATCGAAAGAGATGCTCAAGGCCATCGATAACATCCACGCGCGGATCCCAAACCCATGCCCATAGCGAACGATGAACTCGACCTCAGCCGGTTGACCGCGGTATCGCCGATCGATGGCCGCTACGGCGGGCAGACAGCCGAACTCATGACCATCTGCAGCGAGTTCGCCCTGATCCGCTATCGCCTAACGATTGAAATTCGTTGGCTGCAGCATCTTGCACGCAGCCCGGCGATCCCGGAATTGGCCAAGTTCGCGCCCGCGGCCGATGCGCATTTGGATAGGGTAGTCGAGCATTTCAACCTGGCTGACGCCCAAAGGGTCAAGGCGATCGAGGCCACCACGAACCACGACGTCAAGGCAGTTGAATATTTCCTCAGGGAAAAATGCGCGGAGCTCGAAGCGCTGAGCGGTGCCGTTCCGTTTCTGCACTTCGCCTGCACCTCCGAAGACATCAATAACCTCGCCTACGCATCGATGGTTAGCGAGGCGCGCGCGAAGCTGCTGATGCCCGGGTTCACGGCGGTGCGGGCACGGCTGGCGCAACTGGCCGAGACCTGCCGTGACCACGCAATATTGTCGCGTACCCATGGTCAGACGGCCTCCCCAACAACCATGGGCAAGGAAATCGCCAACGTCGTCGCTCGTCTGGATCGCCAACTCGAACAACTGGCGGGTGCCGAGATCCTCGGCAAGTTCAACGGCGCCGTGGGCAATTTCAATGCCCACCTCGCCGCCTATCCAGACGCCGACTGGCCGGCGATCTCAGCGGCCTTCGTGAGCCACTTAGGACTGACGCCAAATCGACTAACGACCCAGATCGAACCGCATGACTACCTTGCCGAGTTATTCGATATCATTGCCCGGCTCAATACCATTCTCATCGACTACTGCCGCGACGTCTGGGCCTACATCTCGATCGGCTATTTCGGTCAGCACCGGATCGCCGGAGAAATCGGCTCCTCGACCATGCCGCACAAGGTCAACCCCATCGACTTTGAAAACGCCGAGGGTAATTTCGGACTCGCCAACGCACTGATGGCGCATCTTGGGGCCAAACTGCCGATCTCGCGTTGGCAGCGCGACCTGACCGACTCGACCGTATTACGGAATATCGGGAGCGCGTTTGGCTATACCCTCGTCGCGCTCGATGCCTGCGCGCGCGGCATCGGCAAACTGGAACCAAACACAGCACATCAGGCGGCGGATCTCGCTGGCGCTTGGGAGGTACTCGCCGAGCCTATCCAGACCGTTATGCGCCGCTACGGGATAACCGACTCTTACGAGGCCCTGAAAGACCTCACGCGCGGAGAGCGGATCGATCGCGAGATCCTGCATCGCTTTATCGATACCCTGGCGCTGCCCCCAGCCGAACGGGCTCGACTGAAGGCC
>DAOWDI010000156.1 GCA_030639105.1 Gammaproteobacteria bacterium
CGGTCGATATCTTGGGGATTCCGTATGATTCGCAGATAAAATCGGCCTGTGTTCCTTTCCCCGCGCCTGGGCCTCCCAGCAAAATAACTCGCATAATTACGCCACCGTATCCGGTAAAATCAGAGACTCGAATTCGATCAGTTTAGACAACCGGCTCATCAAAGGCCCCAAAGCTGTATTTGAGACCAGAATCAACCGTTTTATGAAATTCAATTTCGACCAAACAAGTGTGCTATCTATCTCGGCCTATTCGAAGGGCGGGATAACAATCGGTGGTCGATTGCTCACCGAACCGTTCGTCGCGGCCAGAGACGGTATATTACTCGACTTGTTGCCGCTGTCTGTAAGCGCTATCGGGCCTCAACATATCGAAAAACTCCTCGAGTTCGAACAGAGCATAATTCTCATTGGAACGGGAGAAACACAGGTGCATCTCGAACCCTACGTGCTACGGCCGGCGCTCGAAGCTCAAGTTGGTATCGAGGTAATGAATACAGCGGCCGCATGCCGCGGCTACAATGTTCTTGTCGCGGAAAACCGGGCTGTGCTCGGAGCTTTCTATATGCCGTGACGTTCGCGCGGCTACATTTCCGCAAACAACGCATCGACCGAGAAGCCTTCGCGTTCCAGAATATGCCTGAGCCGGCGCAGTGCTTCAATCTGGATTTGTCGAACGCGTTCCCGGGTAACCCCGATCTCGTTCCCAACTTCCTCGAGAGTCGCTATTTCCCGCCCATACAGCCCGAATCGTCGTTCGACGACCGTACGCTGCTTGTCATTCAACTGACCAAGCCACGTATCGATATGCCGTTGGACATCATCATCTTGTAATACCACTGACGGATCCGGATTCTGATCATCCGGGATCGTATCTAATAGCGAACGGTCGGAATCCCTCTCCGCGGGGACATCTACCGAGGTTATTCGCTCGTTTAGACCAAGCATGCGCTCCACATCCTCGATCGGGCGGTCCAGCATTTCGGCAACATCCTCCGGGCTCGGCTCGCGATCCAGTTTCTGCGCCAACTGCCGTGCGGCCCTCAGGTAGATATTGATTTCCTTGACAACGTGGATCGGCAAACGAATCGTCCGCGTCTGATTCATTAAAGCACGTTCAATTGTTTGCCGGATCCACCAGGTCGCATAGGTCGAAAATCGAAATCCACGTTCCGGATCAAATTTTTCTACCGCACGGATGAGCCCTAGATTACCTTCCTCTATCAGATCCAGCAGAGCGAGCCCCCTGTTCATATAACGTCTGGCGATCTTAACCACGAGCCGTAGATTCGATTCGATCATTCGTTTACGCGCGCTTTCGTCGCCTTTCAGCGAGAGACGCGCGAAATAAACTTCTTCTTCGGCACTGAGCAGCGACGAATACCCGATCTCGCTGAGGTACATACGCGTCGCATCAAGCTCTCCCGCGGAAAAATCCCGCGCCGGCTCGCGTTTTGATTCCGTCGCTGTACGATCGGCCGACGGCTGTTCGACATCGCCACGGATTTGAGTCGATGCAGCTGCATCAGGATCGAGATTATCCACCTCGATGTCAGTACCAATAGGAGCTTCACCGCCATCGGCGTCGATCGCCGGATCATCCATCGCGGCAGGTGAGTTCTTTACTTTGGAATTGTCGCCTGATCCAGCCATGAGATGCCTTAACGTCGAGGGAGATATTCAAGCGGTTCGACTGCTTTACCATCGCGTCGGATTTCAAAATGCAACATGACGCGTTTTGCATCGGATTTGCCCATCTCCGCTATCTGTTGACCCTGTTTTACCGTTGCACCCTCGCTTACCAGCAAGTGATCATTGTGAGCATAAGCGCTTAGGAATTCCTCGCTATGCTTAACGATAATAAGCTGTCCGTATCCTCGGAGTCCACTCCCACGATAGACTACTGTGCCGCTGGCCGCGGTCTTTATGGCATCGCCCCGCGAACCCAATATTTCGATCCCTTTGCCCCCCGACGCCGTGGATACCACCTGGACCGAACCGCTGGCCGGCCACGACCATACCACCCGGCGTGGCGTCGATTGTTTTTTTGCCCTGCTGCCAGCCTGTTTGACATTACCGCCCGTCGCTGCCTTAGGCGTCTTCGCGACACCAGGGACGCTGGCCGCTTTGTTCGCTTTTTTCAGTGGCGCATTCAAGCGCAGTCGCTGCCCGACATAAATTAGATCTGGATCCAAAATGTGGTTCCATCGCGACAGGCTGCGAAAATCAATCCCGAACCGCCATGCGACCGAATACAGCGTATCGCCCCTTTGCACGACATACAAAGTGGGCCGTCGTGGCGCACGACTCACTCGATAGCCATCCGCGCGATGCACCGTGACGTGCTCGGGCCGGACCGCTGATTTATGTGCGATCGGCGCCCTTGCTTTATTCACACATCCGCCAATGGTCCACCACACCAAAACGACTAAGATTACTGCGCGGACGCGGTGTCTAGAACACATAGCGTGGGAAACTTAACCGATACCATCCACCATCGGTACAAAACTAACCGATTCGAGGACCTCTTCTTCAAGTCCGTTGAATGTTTTCGTGACCAACATCAGTTCTTGGCTTCCTCGCCGCCCCACCGGGATCACGAGACTTCCGCCAACGGCTAATTGCTCCGTCAATGCAGCAGGAATGTCTATAGCCGCCGCGGCAACAAGAATTGCGTCAAATGGCGCATGCTTCGCCCACCCCTGCGCACCATCACCGTGGCGGACGCGAACATTGTTGACGCGTAACTCGTGCAGCCGCACACGCAATTTGCTGGCTAGCGCGCCGATACGTTCCACGCTGTAGACGGTTTTCGCGACTTTGGAAAGAATTACGCTCTGATATCCACATCCCGCACCAATCTCGAGCACTTTTTCTAGTCGATCACCACAGAGCAATGCCTGGGTCATCGCCGCGACGATATACGGCTGCGATATGGTCTGCCCGAATCCGATGGGCAACGCATTGTTTTCATAGGCACGGCTTGCCAGTGCTTCATCAACGAACAAATGCCGCGGCGTGGTGCGAATGAGGTTCAAAACCTGCTCCGAACCGATCCCCATTTGACGGATTTGATCGACGAGCCGATCCCGCGCGCGCTGCGAGGTCATGCCGATACCGCGCGGGTCAGCGCTCATCACTCATTGTCCAATCCAGGCCGCCAGGTCGACGAGCGCACTATGAGCGGTCAAATCTGTATGCAAAGGTGTTATTGAGACAAAGCCTTGGCTGATCGAGTCAAAATCAGTGTCGTTACTAATCTCCTTGCACGGCGGACCCGATGGCCCAATCCAGTATACCGGACGTCCCCGTGGATCAGTTTGTTGCACGACCGAAGCTCCTTTATGCCGCCGACCCAGCCGGGTAACCCGAAATCCAAGTTGTTCGGCGCTGGGCCTGTCTGGCACGTTGACGTTCATTAACCAATTTTTACCTTGCCCATGCTTCATGATGTCGCTGATCAGGGTACAGGTTATCTCAGCCGCAGCCGAATAGTGCGCTAAAACCGTACCGGTCAATGATACCGCGAGCGCCGGACATCCCATGAAACAGCCTTCCATCGCCGCGGCGACGGTACCAGAGTAAAGAACATCGTCGCCGAGGTTCTCACCCGCATTGATTCCGGAAACCACGAGATCCGGCTTGGCACTGAAGAGTTTGGTAATCGCGACATGTACACAGTCCGTCGGCGTACCGTCGACCCAATAAAACCCATTTTCACCCTGCTCCAGCCGCAAAGGCCGATCCAAGGTCAATGAATTACTCGCGCCGCTGCGATCCCTATCCGGAGCGACAACTACGACGTCGCCAATAGCACTGAGGTGTTCCGCCAGCACTCCAAGCCCCGGCGCGCGATACCCGTCATCATTACTCAGCAGGATCCGCATCGACCATCCTCTGCCA
>DAOWDI010000087.1 GCA_030639105.1 Gammaproteobacteria bacterium
AAAGGCCGCACTCGGGCAATGTCGCGGGCGCTGGCGGCAACAACCTCGATCGATCGGCCTGCTCTGCGGCTGATGACATCGGCGTTTCGCCGCAATACGGTGAGAGTCCCACCCCCAACCGTTCCAAGGCCGAGCAGGCCAACTCTTACCGGCGGCAATGACGACATAAGATAATACTCAAGACTTAGCGGATGCGGCGCCGGCGTTAGCGGCGCGCAGCATCTCCCTGATACCGCGTACCGCCTGGCGGGATCGATGGGTATTCTCGATCAGAGCGAAGCGCACGAATTCATCTCCATACTCACCAAAACCGATCCCGGGCGATACCGCGACCTTCGCGTCGCGTAACAATAATTTGGCAAATTCGAGCGAACCCATCGCGCGATAGGCCTGCGGCAGCCGCGCCCAAACGAACATCGTGCCGCGCGGCAGTTCAACTTCCCAACCGGCGGCATTCAGCCCTTCACAGAGTACGTCGCGACGATCCTGATAGAGATCGCGGATCTCGCGCACACAATCCTGCGAGCCCTCCAGTGCGGCGATTCCAGCGACCTGGATCGGCGTGAATGTGCCGTAATCCATATAGGATTTCAGACGACCAAGCGCGTGGACGAGTTCGTGGTTGCCGACCATGAACCCGACGCGCCAACCCGCCATATTATAGCTCTTGGACAGGGAGAAAAATTCCACGGCCATGTCCTTCGCACCGGACACCTGCATGATCGAAGGCGCCGTATATCCATCGAATACCAGATCCGCGTACGCTAGATCATGGACAACATAAATATCGTGTTCACGAGCAATCTCGACGATGCGTTCGAAAAAGTCCAATTCTACGCACTGGGTCGTCGGGTTGCTGGGGAAATTCAGCAGCAGCATCTTCGGCTTTGGCCACGAATTTCGGATCGCCGTTTCGAGCTCGGCGAAAAAGTCGATGCCGGGGCCGATCGGGACATGGCGAATGTCCGCGCCGGCAATGACGAAACCATACGGATGGATCGGATAGGCGGGGTTCGGCACCAATACCCCGTCGCCGTGATCGATGGTCGCCAGCGCCAGATGGGCCAGGCCTTCTTTCGAACCGATCGTAACGATGGCTTCCTCATCGGCATCGATTTCAACATCATAACGGCTCGCGTACCAACGCGATATAGCTCGCCTCAATCGTGGAATGCCGCGCGAGACGGAATAACGGTGCGTATCGCCGCGACGTGCAACCTCTACCAGCTTATCGACGATATGCGTCGGCGTGCGCTGATCCGGATTCCCCATACCGAAGTCCACGATATCTTCACCGCGTCGGCGCGCGGCCAGTTTCAACTCGTTGACTTGATTAAATACGTAAGGTGGAAGCCGCGCAATTCGCGGGAACTCTTTAGCCAAAACGATTACACTACCCTTTCTTGAGGGATCTCAGTCGCGAGGAGGCTGTCCGAGAATATCAGCCTGTCGCCCGTGCGTCGACGATAGGCCAGCGCCGGGTAGCGGCGAAATATACCATGAACCGGCCCTTGAATTGCCCGGGTGGCCGGTATAAGCGGAACGATAGAGTGAACAATTATGACCGGAACCGCGATTGACACCGCCAGCGAGATGCTGCTCGCGCTGAGCGGTATCGAGATCCGGGACCTGGAGAACGTCCTCGGTACACTGGCGGGCCAGTCGATCGAGCTCGCCGATCTCTATTTCGAGTACTCCACAAGCGAGTCCTGGACCCTGGAGGACAGCATCGTGAAGGAGGGTTCGCACGCGATCGATCAAGGCGTTGGCGTGCGCGCCGTCAGCGGCGAGAAGACCGGATTTGCCTATTCGGATGAATTGGCGCTACCGGCACTGCAACGCGCCTCACAGACGGCCCGGGCGATTGCGCACCAAGGTCAATCACGCGAAATTCGCGTGGTATCCGAAACCACGGTACCGGCGCTCTATGCAGCAATCGACCCATTGACGAGTGTTGCGACCGCAGCGAAATTGCAGCTGTTGAAGTCGCTCGACAGCCGTATTCGCGATGCCGACGACCGCGTACGGGAAGTAATGGTCAGTCTTGCAGGCCGCTATTCTTCCATCATGGTCGCGGCCTCGGATGGAACCTTGGGCGGCGATCACAGGCCGCTGGTGAGACTCAACGTTAACGTTATCGTCGAAGAAGATGGACGTCGCGAATCCGCAAGCTATGGCGGCGGCGGGCGGACCGGTTATGCGTGCTTCTTCGATAACGCAATGGCCGAGTCTATCGCCGATGAAGCGCTGCGCCAGGCGCTGGTGAATCTGGACGCACGCAGCGCCCCAGCCGGAGAAATGATTGTAGTGCTGGCCCATGGCTGGCCCGGGATCCTGCTGCATGAGGCCATCGGACACGGCCTTGAGGGTGATTTCAACCGTAAGGGCACCTCCGCGTTCGCCAATCGCCTCGGGGAGCACGTTGCCAATGAACAGTGCACCGTTGTTGACGATGCCACCCTGATCGATCGCCGTGGGTCGCTTGCCATCGACGACGAGGGTGTGGCCGGCCAGAATACGACCTTGATCGAAAAAGGCGTGCTCAGCGGCTACCTGCAGGACAAACACAACGCGCGCTTAATGGGCGTACCGTCGACCGGCAACGGTCGCCGTCAATCTTATTCGCATCGGCCGATGCCGCGGATGACGAATACCTACATGCTGCCCGGGGAATTCGACCCACAGGAGATCATCGAGAGTGTGGACAGCGGGCTCTATGCCGTGAGTTTCGGCGGTGGACAAGTCGATATCACGAATGGAAAATTTGTGTTTACTGCGAGCGAGGCCTATCTGATCGAAAACGGCAAGGTAACGGCACCGGTCAAAGGTGCAACCCTGATCGGCGACGGGCCGGACGTGCTCACCCGGGTAAGTATGGTGGGAAACGACCTCGAACTCGACAACGGGGTCGGGACCTGCGGCAAAAATGGACAGCAGGTTCCGGTCGGCGTCGGTCAACCCACGCTACGTGTCGACGGCCTCACCGTAGGCGGCACTGCCGCCGGTTAGCGGCCAGCTCACCCCTTCGTCCCGTATGCTGTGGATCCCAAACAACTTTTCTCACGACATCGAAGCGTGCTCGCTCATACCAATCCGATGATAGCTGCGCCGATAGCGGGTTGATCCTGGTCGATCCGCGATACCGAGTGCTCATCTAGACTCCTGGCTAGTCGAACAGCGCCGATTTCCTCTCATCGCTTAGATCAGCGGCAAACAACCCGCATTCGGAACCAAAACTGCATCATGAATTTAGTCGAATCCATCGCCTCAGCCATCGCCCGCTTGGACATCGATGAGGTCCAGCGTCAGTACTTCTTTCAGGATGAGGCAGTCATCATCGATTCCTTTATCCCCGAAGCGGAGTTGGCGCCGATCGTGGGTAAACTGGATGGGCTCCGTTCCATGATGCACCGCAGCCGCGTGCCGGGTATCAAGAAGAGCAGCAGCGTCAACCGCCATGTCCTCGATCGAGCGATCCCCGCGGTCCGCGAGATGTACCAGTCGCCAGCGCTGGTCAATTTTCTAAACGGACTCACCGATCGGAAGCTTCAGTTCTGTCCCCAGGCCGATCCGCATACCTGTACACTTTATTGTTATCTGGACGAAGGCGACTATTTTGCCGGCCATTACGACACGAACTACTACCGGGGTACGCGCTTCACGGTACTGCTTGGCCTGGTAAACGATACGCAGAGCAAGCTGGTTGCGGAACTCTATAAGAAGGACGACTCGCGCGAGAACCGCGTGGTCGAGATAGCATTGAAACCGGGCACCCTGGTCGTCTTCAACTGTCATCGGCTTTACCACTGGGTGACGCCGCTGGGCAAAGAGGAAGAGCGTATTGTATTGGCGATGGAATACGTAACCGATCCACGCAGGAGCCGTTTTCAGCAGCTCGTCTCCAATATCAAGGACGCGGTGATCTATTTCGGCTTCAAGGAGACCTTCAATCCGCGTTGACGCCTCTCTGGGCAGCCTGCAAGGGATCCTCCGCTCAGAATCGTTTTCGATACCAATGGCCCGTTCCAATCAAGGTAGAGTTGATGGATCAGGTGAGAAAATATGATCAGGCCACTCCTCCACCTCGTCAACATGCATGAATCCCGCGGCACCCTTAGTAACCCTGAAGAGTGCATGATCTACGATAGGATATAGACCCGGCACCGGAGTGCTTAGCTCAAAAACTGCCGCTGAACCGGGAGGTATGTACACCGTCTCCTCATTCCGAACGAAGTTCCTGGAACGCCCTTTATAGACCTTGTCGAAAATTGCACCCGTGATATGCCAGTTGGCACCAATGTTAGGGCCTCCAGTCACAAAGAAAAAGCGGGTAG
>DAOWDI010000182.1 GCA_030639105.1 Gammaproteobacteria bacterium
TAGTGGTAATCTTCCTCAGGGTACGGCGGGCAAACAAAACCTTGGACATTTGCCGCATACCGCAGTACGCCGATGACTGAGCTAGCAGAGCACGGTGGTGGGTCGGCGTCGGAATAATTGCAACCCTGGTTTAATCAAACAGCCCCCTGTGCGCCAATGTATCATCGACTCCTGGTAATTTTCTGCCTCATCCTCGCCGGCGAGGCGGTCTTCGCTCTGCCCTTCCATGTGCCACGATTTTTCCGCGCAACGGTATTGGAGGTATTTGGGTTTTCGAATACGGATCTCGGCGATGTCTTTGCCATCTACGGTATTACAGCGATGCTGGCATATTTCCCCGGCGGCATAATTGCGGATCGTTTCTCTCCGCATAGGCTCCTGGGCGTCTCCTTGATCGCCACGGCCGCGGGTGGACTGTATATGGCGACCATACCAGGGCTTGTCGGTATGTCGATCCTGTTCGCCTATTGGGGGGTGACGTCGATCCTGTTATTTTGGGCGGCGCTCATCCGCAGCACCCGAGAATGGGGCGGCGAGGTGTTGCAGGGCCGAGCCTTCGGGATCCTGGACGGCGGACGTGGCCTCGTTGCCGCGGGACTCGCAAGCATCGCGGTTATTATCTTCAAGACGGCGTTCGACGGTGAACTCGGGCCCGCGGACCCTACCGCGCGGCCCGCGGCGTTGGTTGCTGTGATCTATTTCTATACCGCCATGACATTCGCGGCTGGGGTCGTTACGTGGTTGCTGGTACCGGATATGGGACGACCGCCCGGCGCGGCGCGCAGCAGCCCGGTGTCCAACATCCGCGAAGTGCTGCGACAAGATGTTGTCTGGATCCAGGCGTTGATCGTGATTTGCGCCTACTGCGGCTACAAAGGCCTAGACAATTATGCACTCTATGGTGTCGAGGTACTCGGTATGAACGAGGTGCAAGCAGCGAAATTTACCGCCGCAAGCGCCTATATCCGCCCCATCGCCGCCGTCGCCGCTGGTATTCTTGCCGATCGATTCAGTGCGGGCCGGCTGATGGCTGGCATCTTCCTGGTCCTATGCGCGAGCTATGGCTACCTCGGCTTCACCGCACCCCTACCTGGAGCCAACGGCCTGCTATTCGCCACTATCTTCATCAGCTTCGCCGGTGTCTACGCCTTGCGCGGGGTGTACTTCGCCTTACTTCAGGAGACCCGGGTGCCGGCCAGCATGACCGGCACTGCCGTCGGACTCATCTCGCTGGTCGGCTACACGCCCGATGTCTTTTTCGCAGCCGTCGGCGGGCGCCTGCTCGACAATTCGCCGGGCCTGCCCGGCCACCAGCATTATTTTATGCTGCTCGGCGCCATCATGGCACTCGGTATGGTTACCATAGGCATATTAATGCATCGCACCAAGCAAAGAAGGGAAACTGGACATCCGGCACTGGGCGATTGAGCATCGCTTCGGGTCGCTGTTGAAAAAGGAGAATTCACGCCGACATAGGGAACGAGATAGCGCACATACTACGTCTGCGGGTCCGAGCAGATGGACGAAATGTACCGGATGCCATCTCGGCGACTCATAGGCGGAGCGGTGCGCGCGAACACAAACTATAATGATCTATAAGCTGAGCAATGGCGTCGATCGAGTCGCTCTCGGTTCGAGGTTGCTTTGGCAACGGCAAGGAGAAACTATTTGAGCTTGAACACACAGACCCGTCGTGCCGTCGAAGCTGCGCTCACGGAAAATCCAGGCGCTGTACTCGACTATATCGCCAAGGACTATGAGGTTTCAGGTACGGATGTGATTTCCTGCCTGCCTTC
The DNA here is from genome assembly GCA_030639105.1 of Gammaproteobacteria bacterium. Classification (GTDB taxonomy): domain Bacteria; phylum Pseudomonadota; class Gammaproteobacteria; genus UBA11873. The sequence goes on from DAOWDI010000182.1 coordinate 1,797, forward strand.
AGGCCAGGCCGAAACGATCAGCGGTGACCGTTTTGAAGAGGTGATGCTGGAAATCTCTCGGTGGGGTGAGATTACGTTTCTCGTCCATACCGATGATGTCATTCTGGAAGCCAAGGGCGCAGTACCTGAGGGCAAAAGCGAGGGCGGTTTCTACAACCTATACGGCAAGCCCATAGGCGGGCATCTCAAGGCCGAGAACTGCGGTTCCATCAGCTTTGTCTCGCGCCCTCTGTTCAATACGGACACCCATTCGGTGCAGTTCTATAACAAAAAGGGCGCTTGTATGTTCAAGGTCTACCTCGGTCGCGACAAAGAGCGGAATCTTATTCCCGAGCAGGTCGAGAGATTCAAGGCTTGCCGCGAACGGATGAAATAAAGCCAAGCGTCAGCTTCTGAGTCGGCGGTTTTAGGGCAGCCCAGTTCGAGGGTTTCACGACCTTGCAGGCCAGACAAACCGAAAAGCACAAGCCATGACAATCCCCCATCTATTTTGCTTCGGGCTAGGTTATAGCGGACAAGCCCTTGCCCGAACACTATTGGCAATGGGCTGGCGGGTGTCCGGCACCTGGCGTTCCGTGGGGAAAGCTGCTTCACTTGGTGAACAGGGAATCAATGCGTTCATTTTTGACGGTGAGCAAGCGTTCGACGACGCCGCCTCACGGATGGCGGGTGTAACACACATCCTGAGCTCTATCCCACCTGATACTCTTGATCCAGTGTTGGGAAATCGTCGGGCCGATATCGAAACGGCCGCGTGCAATCTACAATGGTTAGGTTACCTGTCAACTATCGGGGTTTATGGCGACTGCAAAGGCGCGTGGATAGATGAGACAACGCCGGTTGCTCCCCTAAGTATTGGCGGTCGTCAGCGCGTTGATGCGGAGAACCAGTGGATTGAGTTCGGTGGAAGGATAGGTGTGCCGACACGCCTTTTCCGCCTTCCCGGTATTTACGGCCCTGGCGGGCGAAGTCAGATAGATGCGTTGCGCACTGGGCGGGCTCGTCGCATTGTGAAAGATGCTCAGGTCTTCAACCGCATTCATGTGGACGACCTGGTCGCTGTCCTGGTTGCCTCGATGACGAGGCCTAATACAGGTGCAGGACGGATTTACAATGTCTGTGACCATGAGCCCGCACCGGCACACGATGTTGTGACTTTTGCCGCGCAGTTGCTTGGTATAGAGCCGCCACAGATTGTGATGTTCAAGGATGCCAAGCTTTCGCCGTTTGCGGCGCACTTCTACGGTGAATGTAAACGCGTGCGTAACCAGCGCATAACGCATGAGTTAGGTGTTACATTACAGTATCCGACATACCGCGAAGGCTTGCGGGCCATTGCTGAGATGAGACTATAACTGGCTGGGATGGTGGATTCTTATAGAAAAGTACTCGGCGGGAAGATACACCGGGCGACTGTGACGCACGCGGACATCAATTACGAAGGCAGCCTTACTATCCCGCCGGATTTAATGGCGGCGTGCGGCATCGTTGCTTATGAATCTGTCCACGTTTGGGATGTGAGCAACGGTAGTAGATTCGAGACCTATGCAATGATCGGATGTGCGGGATCCCGAGACATCTGTGTGAATGGCGCCGCGGCGCACTTGGCTACGCCAGGCGATCTGATCATCATCGCCTATTTCAAGACTATTCACGAACGGGAGCTTCAGCACCACGAACCACATCTCATCTTTGTTGATGCGGAAAATCGGATGATCTCGATGCGAGGTGAATTGGCGGGGCCGCAACGGTTTGGCATAATCGACCAATAATCCGCGTACCCTCGGTGATCAATACGTCGCACCCCGAGAATGCTCCCGCTTGTGCCAATATGGCTCAGGAAGTGATGTGTTCGAGCCGGTATCCGTGCTGATAGATCGAGGACAGTTTCCAGCCCATCTCGGGGGCGATCGATAATTTCGTCCGGATCCGGCTGACGTGCGTATCGACCGTGCGCGTATTGATATCCGGATTACGTCCCCACACGCTCTCGAGGATATGAGCGCGGGACAGGATCCGCCCGATATTGCGAAACAGAAAAACGATCAACTCATATTCTTTCTGCGTAACCTCTATGCGCGTGCCGTCACGCTTCACCTCGTGGTTTCCCAGATCGATTGCAAATGGCTCGTATTCGATCACGCTTTGGGATTCGTCAATGGGTGATGCCCGGCGTACGACCGCTGATATTCGGGCCAAGAGTTCCCGCTGTTTCGCCGGCTTTACGATGTAGTCGTCCGCGCCCTGTTCAAGTGCGCGCACGATGTCGTTTTCGTCATCTTTAACGGTGACAAATATGATCGGTATCGGCCGATCGAAATTTTCTCGCACCCAACGCAGAATTTCATAGCCGTCCATGTCCGGCACCATCCAATCGAGGATAAGCACATCATAGCTGTCGTGTTTGATGTTCCTGGTAAACAGTTTGCCGGAGGCAAACTGTTCGCAGCTGTGCCCGCTCGATTTGAGCCATTCCACGAATAGCGCAGCCTGGTCGAGATCATCTTCGAGTAGTGCGATCCGCAAGGCGATTCCCCCCGATTAATAGTCAGTTGTTGCGGCCTATCCTGCAGATCCTTTAGCGACACAACCGACTCTCCCGCTTGAATAATAGCTTAATAGACAACGGACTGCTAATTCGTTGATTTGCCCGGTGTCGTTTTGGCCCCGCGGGGCACGATCGTGCGATTAGCCCCATCGAGACGGAGGAGGCGATGGCAATACGAGTGGAAAAAGATGCTGCTGAGTGGCGCGAGGTCCGGTCAGCCGCTTTGAGGCTTCAGCCGCGGCGCGGCGCCGAGGATTGAGGAGGCGGTTGCCTGGCGTTCGTTTCCCTCCAGGCCAAACGGTCACGTAGTTTGACGACTTCGCCAACAATGATGATTGCCGGGGCCGCGTAAGCTTCGTTCTTGGCCGCGACGGGGAGATCGGCGATGGTCGAGACCAATACCCTTTGGCCGGGCATCGTTCCGCGTTCGATGATCGCCGCCGGCATCTCACCAGACATTCCGTGGGCGACCAATTGTGCGCAGAGTTCATCGATGCCGTGCATCCCCATGTAGATTGCGATGGTCTGCTGCGGCTTCACGAGTACGTCCCACGGCAGGGTGGTTGTTCCGTCTTTCTGATGCCCGGTGACGAATAAGCATTGCTGCGCGAAATCTCGATGCGTAAGCGGGATCCCGGCGTAGGCGGCACAGCCGCTGGCAGCGGTAATTCCCGGGACGATCTGAAAATTGATCCCGTTGGCCGCGAGGGTGTCTATTTCCTCCCCACCGCGGCCAAATAGGAATGGATCCCCACCTTTGAGTCTGATGACGCGTTTCCCCGCTCGGCTTAGCCGCACCAACAGGGTGTTTATCTCGACCTGGTCGAGGGCATGACGATCGCGCTGTTTACCGACGAAGACCCGCTCGGCATCTTTGCGGCACAGGTCGACGATTTGCGGCGCCACCAGTCGGTCGTACACGACGACTTCAGCCTGCTGCATTAAACGCAGCGCGCGAAAGGTCAATAAATCGGGGTCTCCCGGTCCGCCACCAACGAGGTAGACCTCTCCGCTCGGCGCGCCCCGGTCGGTTCCGGCAAGGAGCTTTTCCAATTCCTCCACGGCCGCCTGGTCCTTTCCTTCAAACATCCGTTCGGCCACGGAGCCCGTGGCGGCCTGCTCCCAGAATCGGCGACGGGCGATCCCGTGTGGGAGTTTTTCGCGTACGGTTCCGCGAAAATCATGCATCAAATCGGCAAGTCGGCCGTAGGATGCGGGGATTATGGTCTCTAATTTCGTCCGCAGGATGCGCGCGAGAACCGGTGCGGCACCGCCAGTCGATACCGCGATCACGACCGGAGAGCGGTCGACGATAGACGGCATGATAAAGCTGCATAACGCGGGGTTGTCGACCACATTCACTGGAATTCGGCAACGGCGCGCATCATCCGCGATGCATTTGTTAAGCGCATGATCTCCCGTTGCCGCGATGACTAATGAGGGCGAATTCATATCGGTCGGGATATAGCCCCGCAATTCGAGCTTGATATCGCCGGCAGCAGCCATGGCGGCGACGGCTGTGCACGCAGTTTTGCTCACAACCACGACGCCGGCCTTGGCTTTGAGCAGTGTCTCGATCTTGCGGTGCGCAACCTCGCCAGCCCCGACGACCAGGCACTGGGAACGCGTCAAGTCGATGAATATCGGTAGGTAATTCATGCTCCTGTAGGTCTCATTCATATCTTTCTAACGGGGTCATCCTAACAACTGCTCCGGCGCGGGTCGCCCCGTCTTGACCGCGGACGCCAAACAGCCGTGGCGGCGGGTGTGCTCTGATTCGGTGCCCTAAAGTTTTGGTGTGGATTTTCCGATATGGATATCGCTGATGGGTCGCTGGCTACGGGCGTCGTACTCGGTCCCAAAAACCGATAAATAGTTCAATAACAACAGTGAGTTAAAAGGAGTAGACGTGGATCTGGCTACGCTGCTGGGACTGCTTTGCGCATTCGGTATCGTGCTCTCGGCGATTGTGCTCGGCGGCAGCGCGACGATGTTTCTAAACGCCCCGGGACTGTTGATCGTCGTCGGCGGCACGGTCGGTGCGGTCATGATGAAATTCACTCTCGCGCAGTTTCTCGGGGCATTCAAGGTCGCCCTGAAGGCGTTTTTGAATAAACTCGATAAACCAGAGGATCTTATCGAGCAGACCGTCGATATGGCAAATGAAGCGCGAAAGGGCGGCTTACTCGCACTCGAAGGCAAGCAAACCGAAAATGTGTTTCTTGCCAAGGGCATTCAACTCATGGTCGATGGCCACGAGCCGGAGGTCGTACGCCAAACCCTCATGACCGACATGCATTCCACCTTGGAACGGCATGAAGTGGGCAAGAGAATCTTCAAGTCCATCGGCGAGACTGCTCCCGCCATGGGCATGATCGGTACGCTGATCGGTCTTGTCCAGATGCTATCCAACATGAGCGACCCCAAGTCGATCGGTCCCGCAATGGCCATAGCCCTGTTAACGACGCTGTACGGCGCAATGATCGCCAACATCTTTGCCTTGCCAATTGCCGGTAAGCTTGCGCTTCGCTCCGGAGAAGAGCGCATGATTAAGTCCATGATCATCGATAGTCTCGGCGGCATTCAGGAAGGTCGCAATCCGCGAGTTATCGAGGAGATCCTTAAAACCTATCTTCCGAGTTCAAAACGCGGTTCGGACAACGGCAAGTAGCGCCGGTTGCGATGGACGATCAGGCTCCCGCACGGGGAGAAGACGACGAACAAAGCGGTGGATGGATAACGACATTTGCCGATTTGATGTCGCTGCTGATGTGTTTCTTCGTGCTGCTACTTTCCTTTGCCGAGATGGACCTCAATAAATTCAAGGCGATCGCGGGATCCATGCGCCTGGCATTCGGGGTGCAGCGTGAGGTAAAAGCACCGGACACCCCGGTGGGAACCAGCATTATCGCGCAGGAATTCAGCCCCGGGCGGCCGCAGCCTACCGCGATCAACGAAGTCCGGCAATCCACGATGGATGCGAACAAGCAGACGCTCGAGTTCACTGATGCCCATCCGAGCGAGGTTGACGAACCCGATCCCAATGACGGCGGCGGAGCAGGGCCCAATGGTATGGGGCGGCAGGAATTCGCAAAGACGCTGGCTGACGCCGAGACATTGATGGCGGTACTCAAGGAGGAGATCGATAAAGGTATGGTCCAGATCGAAACCGTGGGTAAGAAGATCATCATACGGATCCGGGAAAAGGCTTCGTTCCCCTCAGGTGCGGCGCATTTTCGTTCCGGGTTCCTGCCGGTGGTTGCCAAGTTACGGCAGTCGCTGAGCACCATAGATGGCACCATCGTCGTTGCCGGGCATACGGACAATGTCCCAATTAAGACAGCCAGATTTCGTTCCAATTGGGATTTGTCCGCGGCGCGTGCGGTATCGGTCGTCCATGAGTTGCTCAACAACGTCGATCTCGATCCGGTACGTTTCCTCGTCGAGGGACATGGAGATGCCCACCCTTTGGCGCCAAACGACACGGCGGCGAATCGAGCGCTGAACCGCCGCGTCGAGATGACGATTCAGCAAGGGAACAACCAAGATATCGCGACCGAGGAGCCAATTGCGGCCCCGTTGACACAATCATCGGGAGGCGGAACCGAGGTGGACTTTGATGGGCGCCAAGCCGAGCAAGTCGCCGATGCAACAAACCCCGCCGAACCGGCGGTCGTCGCCGCGAGCAAGCCGGCCGGGAACCCGTAATGAGGATACAGTGATGACTACCGAACGCAGAAAATACTTCAGGGTCCAGGATATCGCGTTAGTGAAATACCGCGTCATCCAGAGCGATATGCTCGAATACGAACGCCGCAGCGTGTACTTGAATCAGGTCAAAGTAGAGAATGCGCGGGCCGCGCTGTATGGCTTGGAGACGCACCTGCAGGAAGTATTCGAAAAAATTCGTCGCAACGATCCGACGATGGTCGAGGCGATGGAGCTTATCAACCGCAAAATCAACCTTCTCGAGCGCGTCATTTCACTTGAGAATGCACCGCTCGAAGCAGATGATCATCTCGAACACCAACCCAGGGAAATCAACCTCAGCGGCGGCGGGATGGCCATAGCGGCCGAATGTCCGCTCGCTGTCGGCGCGCACCTTGCTATCGATCTCGTATTGCTGCCAGATAACGACCCGATGCGCATCTTCGGCAAGGTCCTCGACAGCCGTAAGGGTGAAGGCGGTCAGTATGATATATCGATCGTATTCGACGAAATCCGCGAGGAAGACCAGGACCGGCTAGTCCAGCATGTCTTGCGGCGCCAAGCCGAGGGCCTGCGTTCCTCACGCCAGACCTCCGGCTAGGCCGGATTCATGCCTTCGGCAAGGTAACACCAGTCTGACTCTGATACTTTCCCCGGCGATCGCGATAGGAGATCTCGCAGCTCTCATCCGACTCCAGAAATATGACCTGCGCGACCCCTTCATTGGCATAGATCTTCGCTGGAAGGGGTGTCGTATTGGAGAATTCAAGTGTCACATGCCCTTCCCACTGTGGTTCGAGCGGCGTGACGTTGACGATAATACCGCAGCGGGCATAAGTCGATTTGCCGAGACATAGCGTAAGCACATTACGTGGGATCCGGAAATATTCGAGCGTTCGGGCGAGCGCGAAAGAGTTCGGCGGAATGATGCACACGTCCCGGTTCACATCGACGAAGCTCTCCGGGTCGAAGTTCTTTGGATCGACGATGGCCGAGTTGATGTTGGTAAAGACCTTGAATTCTGGTGCGCAGCGAATATCGTAGCCGTAGCTCGAAACGCCGAAGGAGATCACGCGTTCGCCGTCGATCTCCCGGATCTGCCCGGGTTCGAAGGGGTCGATTAAGCCGTGTGCCGCCACCATACGCTTGATCCAGCGGTCTGATTTAAGGGGCATGATGCAAACTCACGTATTCTGAACGACGATATTGGGAAATTTCGCCGAGTAGTCCTTGGCGCACAAGGCCAATTTGGCGGCAAGGCGACGGGCAATTTCACGATATATCTGGCTGGACCTCGAATCAGGCAGCAATGCGACGGTTGGCTTGCCGGTGTCCATACCTTCCCTGATCTGAGTGTCCAGCGGTAGTGCTCCAAGCAGATCGATGCCATATTGTTGAGCCATCGATTCGCCGCCGCCAGAACCGAAGATGTGATCTTCGTGTCCACACTGGCTGCAGATATGCACGCTCATGTTTTCAATAATGCCGAACACGGGCACGTCGACCTTTTCAAACATCTTGAGCGCCCTGCGCGCGTCCAACAGGGCGATGTCCTGAGGCGTGGTAACGATGAGCGCACCACTGACCGGGATATTCTGGCACAGCGTCAGCTGGATATCGCCAGTCCCCGGCGGCAGGTCGATGATCAGGTAATCAATGTCCGTCCAGTTCGTGTCATTCAGTAGTTGCTCTAAGGCACCGGTCACCATCGGACCACGCCAGATCATCGCGGTGTCTTCTTCAATGAGGTTGCCGATAGATATGGACTGAATGCCGTAGCTAACGATCGGGTCCATAGACTGACCATCAGGCGACTCTGGTGCACCTTGCGCGCCAAGCATTCGAGGTTGGCTTGGCCCGTAGATATCGGCATCGAGAATTCCGACCTTTGCTCCCTCGTCGCGGAGCGCTAGCGCCAGGTTGGTTGCGGTTGTAGATTTTCCGACGCCGCCCTTACCGGAGGCGATCGCGACAATGTTGCGGACCTCGGAGAGTCGTTTTACGCTGTGTTGGACGGCATGCGCGACAATCTTGGCGCGGACATCGAATTCGACGGTGAGGTTGTCGCCAAGCGCTTGAATGGGACCCCTCAGCGACTCTTCGAGTTCCGTTGCATAACGGGCCACGGGGAATCCAAGTTCGATCGCGACACGGACGGAATTACCTTGTACCTCAATCGCTTTGACGGCGCCCGCGGACACCAGGTCAATCCCGAGATAAGGTTCAATCACCGCGGCGATGGCGGCACTGATTTGTTCTTGCGTGACAGACATAAGGGCACTCTCGATTATTAAATGGTCGGCTATTTTACACAAAGAGCCGGTCCCGGCGCATAGTATCGGGGTTCGCGAGGTGTTAACGTACCGCGACCGAATGATGGGCCGAAAATAACTGGCCGTAAGCGCCAAGTATCCCCGCAAAGACTGATCACAATGACCAAGGATAAGCGAAAAATCCTCGTAACGAGTGCGTTGCCGTATGCCAATGGCCCCATCCATATCGGCCACCTCGTTGAATATATTCAGACCGATATCTGGGTGCGTTTTCAGAAAATGCGCGGTAACGAATGTTATTACGTCTGCGCCGATGATGCCCATGGGACCCCGATCATGCTCAAGGCCGAGCAGGAGGGCGAGACCCCTGAGGCCTTGATCGAGCGCATCGGCATGGAGCATCGCCAGGATTTTTCCGGGTTCGGGATCGAATTCGATAATTACCACTCCACGCACTGTGCGGAGAATAAGGAGA
>DAOWDI010000032.1 GCA_030639105.1 Gammaproteobacteria bacterium
AACACCGCGTTCATCTCGCCAAGGATATGAATGCGGCCGGACTGCGCCTGGGTCAACGCGGATTCCATTATTTCTTTTGTGATACCGTCTATCTTGATATCCATCTGTAATGCGGTGACGCCCGCGGCCGTACCGGCGACCTTGAAATCCATATCGCCGATATGGTCTTCATCGCCCATGATATCGGATAGGACGACGAATTCGTCACCTTGCTTAATCAGCCCCATGGCGATGCCCGCTACCGGCGCCGCGATCGGGACACCGGCATCCATCAACGATAAGCTGGTACCGCAAACGGACGCCATAGAACTCGACCCGTTCGATTCGGTGATTTCGGATACGACGCGCAGTACGTAAGGGAACTCATCCATGTCCGGCATCACCGCCTGGATACCACGCTTGGCCAGACGGCCGTGCCCAATCTCGCGCCGCTTCGGGGAGCCGACACGCCCGGTTTCGCCCACGCAGTACGGAGGGAAGTTGTAGTGCAGCATGAACGGATCACGGCGCTCGCCTTCAATTGCATCGATGATCTGAGAATCTCGGCCTGTCCCCAACGTGGTAACAACGATCGCCTGAGTCTCGCCGCGGGTAAACAGGGCCGATCCGTGTGTGCGCGGCAAAACGCCCACTTCTACGCTGATGTCGCGGATATCGGCGGGACCGCGGCCGTCGATGCGCGGATTGCCGGCAACCACGGAGCCACGGACGATGTCGTGCTCCAGTTCCTCGATCGCAGCGCCAATATCGGAAGCCGTCCACTCGAGCGCATTGTCCGCGGTTAACGTCTCCACGGCATCGGTCTTTATTTTGCTCAAGGTATCACGCCGCCGCAGCTTATCGACAATGCCATAAGCGTTCGCAATTGCCTCGCGGCAATGCGCGCTCACGGCCTCTGCTAAGCCTTTGATCGGCGGCGGCGGCTGCCAGTCCCAAGGTTCCGCACCGGCCTCACCGACCAGTTCGTTGATAGCCGCAATCGCCGCCTGTAACTGTTCATGGCCATACATGACGGCGCCGAGCATAACGTTCTCGGATAACTGTTTGGCCTCTGATTCCACCATGAGGACCGAACTCGACGTACCCGCGACGACCAAATTGAGCGCCGAATCTTCGAGTCCATCAAAACTAGGATTGAGTACATACTGCCCCTCGATATAGCCTACACGCGCCGCGCCGATAGGGCCTTTAAACGGCAGGCCCGAGATGCTCATCGCCGCGGACGAAGCGATCAAGGCAACGATATCCGGGTCGACCGCGGGGTCGAGTGACATCACCGTACACACGATCTGTACATCCTTGCGGAAACCTTTCGGGAATAACGGGCGTATCGGACGATCGATCAAGCGCGAGGTGAGGGTCTCCTTCTCGCTGGGACGCCCCTCGCGTTTGAAAAAGCCGCCGGGAATTTTCCCGGCCGCATAGGTACGTTCCTGATAATCGACGGTGAGGGGGAAAAAATAGGGATTGTCGGCGGCGTTGCGGGAGCCAACGACGTTGGCCATTACGACCGTATCGCCCATCGTGGCGATAACCGACGAAGCCTGCTTTGCGACCCGGGCAGTCTCCAGACTAACCGTATGGTCTCCATATTGAAACGAAATTGTAATCGGCGCCATGGCTTAGTTGCTAATCATGTAGATAAAAAAAACCGGGTGCCGAATTGCTTCGAGCCCCGGTAGCTATTGGGTGGCCGGCGAACTTATCTCCTAAGGCCCAGACGGGAAATCAGCGTGCGATATCGTTCGACGTCGTTTGCCTTGAGATAATCGAGCATCTTGCGCCGACGGTTTACCATGCGCAGTAGGCCCTGGCGGGAATGATTGTCATGTTTGTGCGACTTAAAATGGCCGGACAAACCGTTAATACGTGCTGATAATAGTGCGACTTGAACCTCGGGCGAGCCCGTATCGGTCCCGCTCATCCGATAGTCAGTAATGATCGTACTTTTTTGTTCGTTCGTTAAAGCCACGAAATGACTCCTGATTCCAACCCATACCTTCCTTCAAAGCTCGCGTATTCTAACCGTGAGGACCACCTCTAACAAGGAATTTCGGTGATAAATCATCATTTTGCGAAACCGACTGGGCGTAGACCCCGCATCAGCCGCCGCGGCGCGATGCGCCCATCGTCTAAAACGGCGCCAACACCGATAAACTCCTGATGTGGACGGTATAGA
>DAOWDI010000184.1 GCA_030639105.1 Gammaproteobacteria bacterium
CCCACCGCCCAGAAGGAGCGCATACCCTTCTCCCGACGCCTGAGCTGTATTTCTTACTCGATCGTCATGTCGACCGGTGCTGAAGGATGTTAAAGAAGGCTTAATGAAGGCCGATAGCGGGAATATGCCGGTAATTGATATTCATTTGGCCGAAATGGCGGGTTGGCGCGCCCTGCTGTCAAAAGCGCAGTTTGTGGCGAAGGTGGAACTTCACACAATGCTTGAGGAATATCTGGTGCGCATGTTGTATCGGACAACCAGGCCCCCGGCATCGAAATCGCATGGTCAGCCGTTCGATCACCAGCAAGCCACCCTCGGACAGCCAATTGAAGACGCCGAAGATCTGCGTGCTATCGGCGACCATTGTCTGTTGTTTGTTGGCCTGTTTCCCGAACAGGCTATCGGAAGAGACATGCCGATCTCCTATTTCGTCAAAGTCGGTCAGGCGGCTTATCAGGAATTCGGCCAATATGCACGAGAGCCGGTTTTCTGGATGTTGTCGGAGTTTTTCGTTGAGGTGATGGATGTGCTGCACACCCTGCGCGAAGTCGAACACGAGGATCCCTGCATAGATGCCTTGAACGCGTATCAGTTATGGCACGATACCGGCAGTACCCACGCCTGGACGATGCTGCGGCGGATCACCTCGGCCCTGCCGGGCGAAGATCAGAGCACGGCACTTCATTGAGCCAGTGATCCGCGGACTGCCGCGCGAGGCAGGGCCTATTCGGACCCAGTCTTTGCGGTATCTTGAGGCGCGGGTTCCGCCGGCTTGATCATGTCTTCGAACCGTTTGTCCAGCATGCGCATCTTATAGTCTGGCAGCACGTAGACCCAGCCAGCTACCCGCGCGTTAAGCTCCGTTACTTCATCGGCGACCGAAGGTGGTGATCCGGCCTTCCCCGCATCGCGCTCACCGCTGTCTTCAGTACCATCCTCCTCCAGAGGAACGACGGTATCGGGATTGAATTCAAAGCGAAATTGCACGTAGACCTTGTCCTTAAAGTCTATTTGTTCCAAGTTTGCAACGAGACCGTCGAATGTTTGAATCTCAACGATGGTGCGCGACAGCGCACCTTCGGCCTTGTGCGCAGCCATAACGTCGTCGAATTTCACACCCTGCAGTAAGGCGCCGAGGCTCGAGATGACGGCGCGCGATTTCTCGGTAAAGCCCGTCGGGATCGCCTGTAGGGTAAAGAAATCCTCGCCGGGCTTTTCTTTGGAGACAATGATTGGGGTACCTAGATTGCGGTTGATCCTTACCTGGCGGACCCTCTCGGTCGTGACATCTACGATATCCGTTTCCATCCATTCCTGTGGATCTGGACTGATGCTCAAGTCACCTTGCACGAGTAGGGCGGATGCCTCCCCCGATTTTCTGACATAGTAGTTCGGCGAATCGAGGCGACTCCCGGAGCGCTCGTTGCCGATGATCAGCGACGCCAATTCGGCTCCGTCGCGATGGTCTAGGCGGATCAGGATCGACTCGCTGTCTTCCTTGTCCATGCCGTCGACCGCGAGCTGGGCATAATTTTCCGGTTTGGATGTTTTCTTCTCGACGATCGTGAGTTCGGCGAGATTCATCAGCATATTCTTTATCGTAGAGAATCTTGCGGGGAAATTATCGCGATTGCCCACGACCCACCCGTCCTCCGTTTTTGCGAGTTCTATACTCCTACGCACCGTCTCGATGGCAACGTGCTGCACGTCGTTCAATTGTTCGATCAATTCGGGATAAAGTTGGGTGGACGCGATCTCGGTCGTTGGTGCCTGATCCCGATCTATTTTCCAGGCGGTGACGATCACGAGGACCGTCACGATCGCCAAAATTAGCTTACGACTACTCATTGCGGTTAATTTGCATTCTGGCGGCGTACCCGGTAAACGCTGATGCCGATTGCGAAAATCGAGATCAGGATCGGGATAAGGCCGATATTGATAAACTTAACTATCGATCCCAGCTGCTCAATATTTTTTTGCAGATCATGCTGCACAGCGCGAAGTTCTTTGCGCGTTTTTAATTGTTCTTTGCGAAACAGATCGATTTCCTTTTTCTGCTCTGGTGACAAGAGGTATTTGCCGCCTTCTTCGCGCTGTTGCTGTAATTGTTGCATCTTCGTTTCTGTTTCCTTAAGTTTTGTTTGCAGTGCGCGCTCTCGATCGCGAAACCGCGATTCAGCATTACGTCTGATCTGCTGTACTACGACGAATGGACGCGAGTATTTGCCGCGGCTGCGCAGGCTGATCAGATCGTCGTTGCCGCCGAGATTGTCGATAGCGTTGATCAAAAAATCGGCATTGTTGGCAAATGCCTGGGGCATCTGCATGCCGAGGAAATTTTCATAACGAACCCAGAATCGATCGGCCAGGATGTCCGTATCGGCGATCACGATGACATTAATGGGCGATGGCGACTTCGCGGTAAAGTTCTCGTCCACTGGCGCCCGCGACTCCGTTTCATCCAGCGGCTGCCCGTTTGGATAGGCGGTTTGTACGATGCCGCTGATGCGTGCGGCGATAATGGAGCGTTCGCCATTCGGTTCGAAGTTTTCGAGCAGGGCGGCGGGATCGCGCACGAAGATGATCGCATCGCGTTCGATGATGCCAGATTTAGATCCGGTTTCAATCAGTGGGGTCAGGGTTGTCGTCGCGCCCTCTATGGCCCCGAGAGAACCGGCTGAGCCAACATTGATAACATTCAATTCGGCCGTTATGAAATCGTCGCGATTCAAACGTTCGTTCCGTAGCGCCAACCACGGAAGGTACTCGACTTCCCTCGAGCCGCGATCGCCGCGAAAAGAAACGCGCACGGCAGCATCGATGTCGGTCACGATCTTATCTGGCGCCATGCTGACACCCCATTTTTCGAAAATCGGATCCAGGGTTGAGCTAATTTCCGGCATCGTCATCATCATCGGATTGCCTGGGTCGCGCCCGGGACTGTCTTCTTCGGCAAAAGGGTCGACGAAGACGAGTGCCCTGCCGCCTTTGATGACGAATTGGTCGATCGCATAGAGCGCTTTTTCCGGAAATTCCTTTGGATGAACGACGATAAGGGTATCGATGTCGTCGTCGATCCGCGTGATTTCTTCATCGAGTTCTTTGACTTCGTAGATCTCGCGCAACAGCGCAATCGCGCCCCATTCGCGGCCGGTTGGCCTGCCCGTCGAAGGGTCTGGGGCGCTGCCGACCACGGGGAGGCCAGAAAGCAGTCCGATAACGCGCTTCTTCGGGTTTGACAGGTTGTAGATCATCTTTGTCAGGTCGTATTCCAGGGCGCCTTCCCGTTCGGGATTCAGCAATGCAATGGGGATCTCGTCGTCCGTCGAATTCGTCCCCACCAGGCCGAGAAAACCCCTCTCCCCGGTAGCATTCATCGCCACCGGATCGATGCCGAATCCGACCGCCTGGTCTTCCGTTTCGGAAAAGGGTGCGGGGTCGATGATCCGCAGTTCGATTTTGCCGCCGCTCACCGCGGCGTATTCCTCTAAAAGGTCGCGTACGCGTTTGCCGTAGTTCGCGAATTCGGGGATTGCGGCGAATTGTTTGGCCGAAAAATAAAAGCGGATTGTAATGGGTTCGTCGATTTCTTTGAGGATATTTCGCGATCCCTCAGAGAGCGTATGCAGCCGTGCCTCGGTGACGTCGAGCCTCAAGCCGGTCAGGGCTTGATTAGCAATGATGTTGATACCGAGAAACAAGGACAGTGCGATGGCCAGGCCGGATCCGGCAAGCAGTTTGGTGGTCATGCTTTTACTTTACCTTTTCGTGATATCAACTACTTTTCTTGGCTTCGATCGCCAGGACATTGGCGTACAACCAAAATGAGATCAGGGTGGCAAAAAATACGATATCGCGGATATCGATGACGCCCTTTAATATCGATTCAAAATGCGTCAGGAAACTGAATGAGGCAATGACATCTACGATAGCTTGGGGAGCCCAAGCATCGAACAGGTCCAACACCAACGGGAAACCGCTCAAATTGAAGGCGAAACAAATGATGAAACTGATGACGAAGGCGACAACCTGGTTCTTGGTCAGGGCGGATATGCACGATCCTATCGCGAGGCAAGCGCCGGCGAGCAGCAGGCTACCGAGATAGGCCGCGGCAATAACGGTATTATCGGGGTCGCCAAGATAATTGACGGTCAACCACATGGGGAACGTCAAGCCCAAAGCGATTGCGGTGAAACACCACGCCGCGAGGTACTTCCCGATAACCGCCTCGACCAGCGATATCGGCAGGGTCATCAGTAGCTCGAGCGTACCGGTCTTACGCTCCTCTGACCAAAGGCGCATTGAAATCGCCGGGATCAGGAGCATGTACAGCCAAGGGTGAAAGCGAAAAAATGGCTCCAGGTCCGCCTGACCACGTTCATAGAGCCCGCCGACGTAGAAGGCGAATGCACCCGTCAGGAGCAGAAAGATCACGATAAAGACATAAGCGACGGGGGTGGCGAAATAGGCGCCCAATTCCCGTTTAAAGATCGTCATGGTGCGACTCATGTCCGTGCCTCCTCCCCGGGAGTATGCGCCTCAACGGTGATGGCTCTAAATACTTCGTCGAGTCGCCCGGGTTCGACAAATAGCTCGCCAATTTGCCAATCATGTTCGCGAATACAATGGTGAATCGCCCCGGCGATGGATGCCTTATCCGTGGGTATCACTGTCATCCGCACATACTCGGCATCGGTCTTGGCGATTTCGATATCGGCAACCCCGTCGATGTCTCCAAGCGCCCGTCCGGCGCTCGCGCTTTCGGCGGCGGCAACACTCAGCGTTACGGCGTTGTAATAGCGCGAGTGAGCAGCGAGATCCGATGTTGTTCCAGAGAACAACAGGCGGCCGTTGGCAACGATGATCGCCCGGCTGCAGACGGTGTCTACTTCTTCGAGGATATGTGTCGAGATAACGATGGCCTTTTCGGCGGCCATGTCCTTGATTAACGATCGCACCTCGTGTTTTTGGTTGGGATCCAAGCCATCCGTCGGTTCGTCCAAGATGAGAACCTCTGGGTCATGCAAGATGGCTTGTGCCAGTCCGACGCGCCGTTTGAAACCCTTGGACAAGGTCTCGATCGGTTGGTGGAGGACACTTTGCAGGTTGATCCGTTCTACCGCGCGGGCGATGGCATTAAGTTTTTCCCCGCTGCTGAAGCCGCGAATATCAGCGATGAAATCGAGAAAAGATCCCGGTGTCATTTCGCCGTAAGCGGGGGCGCCCTCCGGCAGATAACCGATATTCGTTTTTGCCGCGATGGGGTCACTCAGTACGTCGTGGCCGCATACGCTGATGGAACCGGCACTCGGCGCCAGGAAACCGGTGATCATTTTCATGGTGGTGGATTTGCCGGCGCCATTGGGCCCGAGGAACCCGAGAACTTCGCCGCGTCGGACGTCAAGATCGATACCGTCGACTGCTATCAGGTTCCCGAAATGTTTGTGTAAACCATTGACCTCAATAAGTTTTTCCATAGTATAGCGGCCTCGACGCCGTACCGGCGTTGGTCAATGCGCGTCATGCGCTGTTCATCTTGTTATAGGCACATCAGGCAATTCAAAGCAGCGTCTGCTCTTGCCGTCCGCGCCGCACGGTATACCTGCACGGAGAAGCCGGAACGCTGCGTATCCCGCGAAACCGACTGAGCCGAAGCCCACATCGGCGGCGCGCAAATGTTCCACATCTCTGGCGATCCGTCAACAGGAAGCTTCACCACCTCACTACGAACCCCCAAGTCGACAGGCTCCTGGTTTCGTGGTTCACCTCGACGGATTGAAATTGCGGCACGATCATTGAAGCGGAGCCATGGTGCCGCGTGCCTGACAATCGAGTACCATGCACGCAAATTCGCCTGGATCGACGATGGTGCGTTCGTCAATCCCGCGGCGATCGTCATCGACAACGGCGAGATCGGCGAGGAGTCCTTCGCGATAGATGATCGAGCATCCGAGAAAATTTGACGTCATCGTCGTCGGCGGCGGCCACGCCGGCGCCGAGGCAGCATTGGCAAGCGCCCGTATGGGCGCCGAGACGCTGTTGCTGACTCACAGCATCGAGGCCTTGGGTCAGCTGTCGTGTAATCCGGCTATCGGTGGCATCGGCAAGGGACACTTGGTGGCTGAGATCGATGCGCTAGGGGGGCTCATGGGCCGTGCGGCGGACCATTGCGGGATCCAGTTCCGCCGCTTGAATGCGAGTAAGGGCCCCGCGGTCCGGGCGACCCGAGCGCAGATCGATCGGGCGCTCTATCGAAATTTCACGCACCATGTGCTCGAGAGCCAAGCGCGGCTGACGCTTTTTCAGCAGGCCGTCGATGATCTCATCGTCGAACAGGATGAAATCGCCGGCGTTGTCACCCAGATGGGACTAAGGCTCCGGGCACAAACGGTGGTCTTGACCGTCGGCACCTTCCTTGGCGGCTCGATCCATATCGGGGAGGCCAATTATGCGGCCGGGCGCGCCGGCGATGCCCCAGCCGATACGCTTGCTGCACGCCTGCGGGAACGGCCATTTCGCATAGGGCGCCTGAAGACCGGGACGCCACCACGGATCGACGGGGCGACGATCGATTTCGCTGTGCTCGAGCCGCAACCGGGCGATGATCCCGTACCCGTCTTTTCGTTCCTCGGCGATCCACGCCAGCATCCCGCGCAGGTCGATTGCCATATCACCTATACGAATCGGCAAACGCATGAGGTCATTATGGGCGCGATCGATCGTTCACCGATGTTCAACGGTGCGATCGAAGGTGCGGGGCCGCGCTATTGCCCGTCGATCGAAGACAAAGTGATGCGTTTTACCGATCGCCCTTCGCACCAGATCTTTGTCGAGCCGGAGGGTCTCGGCACGCGCGAGATCTACCCCAATGGGATATCGACCAGTCTTCCGTTCGACGTTCAGTTCGAACTCGTTCGCACCATCCGCGGTTTTGAGAATGCGCACATTACACGACCTGGTTATGCCATCGAATACGATTACTTCGACCCGCGCGACATCCATCCATGGTTGGAAACGAAGCAAATTGCGGGTCTGTATTTCGCCGGCCAGATCAACGGTACGACGGGATACGAAGAGGCCGCGGCCCAGGGTGTGCTGGCGGGGCTAAATGCCGCACTGCGGGTGCGGGATGTGGAGCCCTGGTATCCGCGGCGCGATGAAGCTTATATCGGTGTGCTGGTGGATGACCTGGTTACGCGTGGCACCAGTGAACCGTATCGCATGTTCACGAGTCGCGCTGAATACCGATTGCTCTTGCGTGAAGACAACGCCGACTTCCGCTTGACGCCCAAGGGCCGCGAACTGGGTCTTGTGGACGATCGGCGTTGGCGGTCCTTTGAAGAAAAACGTGAGCTTTTGGAGCATGAAGAGAAGCGTCTGGAGTCCATCTGGGTGACGCCCGCGAGCTTGCCCGAGGATGCCGTTGTCGCGGCGCTGGGTAAACCCTTACGCAAAGAGCAGAATCTTGCAGATCTGCTGCGCCGCCCGCGGGTCGATTACGCCGCGATTATGACGTTGCCCGGTGCGGGGCCGGGGGTCACGGCGCTGGATGTCATTGAGCAGTTGGAGATCAATGCGCAATACAGTGGCTACCTCGATCGGCAGCACGAAGAGATCGAGCGGCGCCGGCGCCATGAGCATACGCCGATCCCCCCCGGTCTCGATTTTTCCGAAGTGCGTGGTCTGTCCAATGAGATCCGGCAGAAACTGTCCACGCACCACCCCCATACGATTGGCCAGGCATCGCGCATATCCGGTGTTACACCCGCGGCAATTTCGTTGTTGCTCGTCTATCTCAAGAAACGGCAATTGCTGCTGGCGCAACCCGCATAAACTCTAGGGGCCCCGCCCCGCGCCGTTTAGTCAATTAGCCGAGATGATGGAAGAACTGCTGCGACAATACAGTGCCGAGTTGGGGATCCGCCTGGATGACGCGGATCTCGAGGCACTGGTCAAATACAAAGAATTGATCGCAAAATGAAGGCGTCTCACGAGCCCGGTAGCTTCCCGTTCGCCCGTCCACTTGGTGCGCAAGCATTTCGTTGATTGCCTCGCCGCTTCTCGGTTCCTCAGGGGCGCCCG
>DAOWDI010000214.1 GCA_030639105.1 Gammaproteobacteria bacterium
CCTGGGTCGAAGCCAAGGGCAAGAAAATGGCCCCGCCGGAGGTTTCGGCGCGCGTGCTGCAGAAGATGAAGAAAACGGCCGAGGATTACCTCGGTGAAGAAGTGACCGAAGCGGTTGTTACGGTACCGGCCTATTTCAACGATTCGCAGCGCCAGGCGACGAAGGATGCCGGGCGCATTGCCGGTCTTGACGTCAAGCGTATTATCAACGAGCCCACGGCGGCGGCACTTGCCTACGGTATGGACAAGAAGCAAGGTGACGCCAAGATTGCGGTTTACGATCTCGGTGGCGGTACCTTCGATGTCTCGATTATCGAAATTGCCGAGATCGATGGCGAGCACCAGTTTGAAGTGCTTTCGACCAATGGCGATACTTTCCTCGGCGGCGAGGACTTCGATCTCCGATTGATCAACTATCTCGCCGATGAATTCAAGAAGGAGCAAGGTATCGACCTGCATACCGATCCGCTCGCACTGCAGCGCCTCAAAGAAGGTGCGGAAAAGGCCAAAATCGAGCTTTCGTCCAGTCAGCAGACCGACGTCAATCTGCCGTACATTACCGCGGATGCGTCTGGTCCAAAACATCTGAATATAAAGATTACGCGCGCTAAACTAGAGTCGCTCGTCGAGGACCTGATCAAACGTACCGTCGACCCCTGCCGCATAGCGCTGGCCGACGCCGGACTGCAAGCTTCGGATATCAACGATGTGATTCTCGTTGGTGGTCAGACGCGTATGCCCAAGGTTCAGGAAATTGTAAAGGGTTTTTTCAGTAGAGAACCGCGCAAGGATGTGAATCCGGACGAAGCGGTTGCCGTTGGTGCGGCAATCCAGGCCGGTGTGTTGGGTGGTGACGTCAAGGATGTTCTGTTGCTCGACGTGACCCCGCTCTCCCTGGGTATCGAAACTCTGGGCGGTGTCATGACCAAGCTCATTGATAAAAACACGACTATTCCGACAAAGGCAAACCAGATTTTTTCGACCGCCGATGATAGCCAGACCGCGGTTACCGTACACGTTCTGCAAGGCGAGCGTGAGCAGGCGGTCGCGAACAAATCGCTCGGCCGATTCGACCTTGCCGATATCCCGCCCGCACCGCGCGGCATACCGCAGATCGAGGTTACCTTCGACATCGATGCGAATGGGATCCTCAATGTCTCGGCGCAAGACAAGGCAACCGGTAAGGCACAGTCGATTGTAATCAAGGCGTCCAGCGGTTTGTCCGATGAGGAAATAGCTCAGATGGTCAAGGACGCGGAGGCGCATGCAGAGGAAGATAAGAAGTTCCACGAGCAGGTGAATGCACGCAATCAGGCCGATGGTCTGATCCACGCTACTCAGAAATCTATTAAAGAGCTGGGGGATAAGGTATCCGACGAAGAGCGTTCGAACATTGAGACCGCTATCGGAGATCTCAAGGCTGCGCTGGAAACCGACGATGTACAATCCATCACCGCTAAGACGCAGGCGCTCGGCGAGTTGTCGGGCCAGATAGCGCAGCGCGCCTACGAGGAAGCACAGCAGGCGGAAGGAGATGCCGAATCAGGCGAACCTCAGACTGAAGCGGAAACGGCACAGGCAGGGGATGAGAACGTGGTCGATGCCGATTTTGAGGAAGTCAAAGACGACAAGTAGACCGGCTATAATATGTGCGGTAAACATGGCCCGAGCGGGGCTCATCCCTGCTCGGGCTGAAATTATGTACGCATAGAAAATAAGATTATGTCGAAGCGTGATTATTACGAAGTGCTTGGGGTCAATCGCGATGCTGGCGAAGCCGACATCAAGAAGGCCTACCGCCGCCTGGCTATGAAGCATCATCCGGATCGCAACGAAGGGGATGGGCATTCCGAAGCCAGATTCAAAGAAGTCAAAGAGGCGTTTGAGATCCTGAGCGACTCGAATAAGCGCTCGGCTTACGATCAGTTCGGCCATGCCGGTGTCGATCCATCCGCGGCCGCGGGGGGCGGCGGCTTTGGTGGCGGCGCTGGGGTCGGCGACATCTTCGATACGGTATTCGGCGATATATTCGGCAATGGCGGAGCGCGAAGCTCGACACGAGCCTATCGCGGAGGCGATCTACGCTACGACCTGGAACTTACCCTCGAAGACGCAGTACGCGGAACGGAAGTGAAGATCCGCGTACCTACGCTGGTTGACTGCAATCTGTGTAAAGGCAGCGGGAGCAGTAGCGGGGCGCCACCAAAATCGTGTGGTACCTGCGGTGGCGCCGGCCAGGTCCGAATGCAGCAGGGTTTTTTCTCGGTACAGCAAACCTGTCCAAAATGCCGAGGCAAAGGCGCAATCGTCAGTGACCCATGTAGGTCATGCGGCGGTAACGGCAAGACGCGAGGAAACAAAACGATCTCTGTTAAGGTTCCGACGGGCGTGGACAACGGAGATCGGATCCGATTGTCGGGTGAAGGTGAACCCGGGCAGAATGGCGGACCGCCGGGAGACCTATACGTTAATGTCGTCGTCAGAGAACATCCGATTTTTTCACGCGAAGATAATAATTTGTACTGTGAAGTACCAATCGATTTTGTCGTCGCGGCGCTAGGCGGGGAACTCGAGGTCCCTACGCTCGCCGGCAGGGTTATGCTCAAGATCCCACAGGAAACTCAGACCGGAAAGATGTTTCGCATGCGTGCTAAAGGCGTGCGATCGGTACGAGGCGGCGGCGTCGGAGACTTGATATGTCGCGTGATTGTCGAGACGCCGGTAAATTTGAATAAGCAGCAGAAAGAAGTGCTGCGTGAATTTGGTGGATCGCTGACAGGCGAGGGAAAGAGGCATAGCCCACGGGCCGATTCCTGGCTCGATGGGGTTAAGAAATTTTTTGAGGATATGAAGTTTTCTTGAGCGATCGCTATGAGGCTCCGCCCGAGAATTTCGCGGTCAACTTTCTATTCTCCGGCAGCATCCGAGGATAGCATTGAGGAGACGGGAAGGAAATGCCTACCGGTACAAAAGTTGCGATAGCGGGAGCAGGCGGGCGCATGGGTCGAGCTTTGGTCGAGCTGATCCAGGACGCCCCCGCTATTGTCTTGTGCGGTGGGTTTGAACACCGGCAAGCGCCAATCGTCGGTACTGATATGGGTGTTGCCGCCGGAGTCGGCGAGATTGGCTTTCCGATCAAGTCGAGTATTGAGGCGCTCGATGACGATTTTGAGGTGTTGATCGATTTCACATCGCCGGAGTCGACTTTGACAAACGTTGCCTTTTGCCGTGAGGCGGAAAAACGTATGGTGATCGGCACCACGGGGTTTGGCGCTCGCCGAGCGGCGATCGATAAAGCGGGGGAGACTGTTGCCATCGTTTTTGCGCCCAATATGAGCATCGGTGTAAATCTCTGTTTCAAACTCACCGAACTTGCCGCGGCCGCACTTGGTGATACGGTCGATATCGAGATCATCGAAGCGCATCATCGCAACAAGGTCGATGCCC
>DAOWDI010000133.1 GCA_030639105.1 Gammaproteobacteria bacterium
ACGGTGGTTATGTCATCTCCGTTGCGGTAGGGCACAGGCCGCGTCGTGCCGGGCAGTCGAAATACGGGATCCGCGATCGCCTATGGGTAGGGATCGTGGACATGGTGGGCGTGATGTGGCTGAGCCGGAGACGGTTTAAACAGACTAACTATGAGGAATTCTAGATGGGCACCGAGCAGATATGGATCGGGATCGGGTTATTCGGGCAGTTTCTATTTGGCTCGCGAATGCTGGTTCAATGGATCGCGAGCGAACGTGAAGGACGCAGTGTCGTACCCGCGGTCTTTTGGTACATCAGTATCGCTGGCGGTATCGTATTGCTGAGTTATGCGATTTATCGGGCCGATCCGGTGTTCATTCTCGGTCAAACCGCGGGCAGCATGGTGTATCTGAGAAACCTCTACTTCATCAACCGTGAAAAACGCTCTCTCCCGGGGTGACGGCCGATCGGCGATTGTGTTCGCGCTGATTTCAGCGATCCGGGCGAGAAATGCCTAGGAGGCTGCATTTTGCGATCCTGGCGGTCCTATCGGTGGCGATCTTGTATACCGATGCCGCCACAAAGGAACTGCACGGGACGGCGGTCTTCTACGCCAGTCTCGTGCGCGAACTTATCGAGGCCGGCGATCCGATGGCGATCTACGCCGACGATCGAGCCTACCTGCTGAAACCACCGCTGCTGGTCTGGCTGAGCGCGTTGAGCTGCAAGTTATTCGGCCTGACGAATTTTGGAGTCACCTTTATTTCGCGCCTTGCGGGGGTCGGTGCGGTACTCCTGACCTATACCCTGTGCCGTCGCTGGTGGAGCCACCCGATCGCTTGGTTGTCCGCGTTCGCGATGCTGACCAATAGCACCTTCATTCAGTTTACCGCCACCATGCGCATGGATTCGCTGTTGCTGTTCGGGATCCTGCTGAGTTTGACCGGATGGGCCTATCGCCGTGCCGCCTGGGGCGCGGCCGCCATATTTGGCGGGATCACGATCGCGGTACTCAGCAAGGGACCGCTGGGATTTGCCCCCATACCACTGATCCTGGGCCACGCACTGTTGCTGGGGCGCCGCCCGATCGCCGGTAACGGATGGTGGTGGGCGTTGTTACTGCTCCCGATTGCGGTGTGGTATGGGACACTGGTCGGGCTTCATGGCGCCAGGCCATTTGCGGAATTGGGTGCAGATGTGCTGCGCGCAACGGTGGCGCCGCAACTGGGCGCGTGGGAGTCGATCTATCAGGAGTATGTACTGAAACCGGTGCGCCGCTACTGGCCGTGGCTCCCGTTCATGTTCATCGGTGGGATCATGAGCATGCGGCGTGTTTTCGACCGCCGGGTCCCGCGGGAGATGCGCATGCATTACCTATGGGTGCTCCTGTGGTTTACGGTGGTGATCGTCAGCGCCGCATGGAAGCCTGATCGGGATATCCGCTATTTCTACCCCGCTCTGCCGGTTTTCGGGCTCTTCACCGGCCTTGCGCTCGCGGCGTTAAGCCGCGATCGTTTCCCGACATGGGTGCCGGTAGGGTCGCTAATCATCATTGCAGCGGCGATGATGCTTCGCGGTTATGGTTTCTGGGAGAAACTGGATACGCGTGATACCGTCACCAAGATCCGTGCGGAAATGGTAGTGGACGGACAGGCGCTCGTGATTGGTGGCTACCCGGTAAGGCTCGACCAACCTCGACGCCAGAATACGCATAGAGACTGGGTGCACTTTTATACCGGTTCGATACCCCGTATTTTGTCGTGGGACCAAACGCGGTTGCAATTGCCGGATCTTACAAGCGGCGTATTTATGACGCGCAGCCGCGGACACCAGGACAGGCTCGCGGAATTTGGATTGCAGGTGAAATATCTGACCAATGAAATGATCTTCGCCGTACCCAGATGATCCTGCAAACCTATTTTATCAAGGAAATACTGCGTGCATTCGGCATGATTATAGGTGGTTTGATATCGATCTATTTGAGCACGCGATTTGCCACATACCTTGGGCAGGCGGCGGAAGGCAAGATAGCCGCGGACTATATTTTCCGGCTGATCTCCCTGAAGATGGTGATTTCACTCAAGGACCTGATCCCGATGAGCCTTTATCTCGGGGTGTTTAGCGCGGTGATCCGGATGCAACGAGATTTCGAGTTGACCGCAATGCGCGCGGCCGGTGGAGGCCACAATTTGTTGATTTCGGCCGCGCTCAAACTCGGCGCGATAGCGGCTGTCATCGTCGGGGTCGTGACCCTTTATGCCGAACCACGGGCTGAATTGACGCTCATCGAAATTCGTAATCAGACCGAGAACGAAGCGACCATTGCCGGGGTCAAGGCCGGCCGCTTCAAGGAATTGAGCGGGGGTAAGCACATTTTCTACGCGGAGACCGTCGCGGCGGACGAACGGACGCTGGAAAATACCTTTGTCCAGACACAGAACACCGCCAATATCGGTCTGATGCGTTCGAGTGACGCCTATGTCGAAACGGACGCTAAATCGAAAGACCGCTTTGCGGTGTTCCTCGACGGCATCAGTTATGCGGGAATGCCGGGTGCGCTCGATTATGTCATCACTCGCTTCTCCCGCTACGCCCTGCGGATCGACAACAGCTCGCCACAGGGACTCACGCACAATGTGAATTACATCTACACGACCGAGCTGTTCAAATTTCGCGGCCCGACCTATTCGGCGGAGATCCAATGGCGCCTTGCCGCGCCGATCGCCACACTCCTATTGCCAATATTGGCTATACTGATCGGCCTGAGTAGCCGCGGTTCAAGCTGGTATCTGGGTTTGATCACCGCGGTATCCGTATATTTCGTCTACAGCAATATCCTGGGTGTAGGTAAGTCGTTGATGAAGAAAGGTATCCTTATACCTGGCATTGGCCTGTGGGCCGTCCATCTAACACTCATAGCGATCATGGTTGGACTCCTGCTGATCCAACGCCGGCCAAGTGGGGTGCGTCGGCGTGCGCGGCAGGAATTACTCCGTGCGCCGCGTATACGTTAGCCGCCCATAGACGGATATTCATCGTTATTCGTGCAAGCATCGATGGGCTCGGCATCAGAACAAATCAAGGTACTGCTCGAACAGCGTATTGTCTTGCTCGACGGTGCGATGGGTACAATGATCCAGGCCTATGGACTCGGTGAGGCGGACTATCGCGCGGAGCGCTTTCGCGATCACGGCGTCGATCTAAAGGGGAACAATGATCTTCTGACCATCACGGCGCCGCACATCATCGAAGAAATCCATCGCTCGTTCCTCGATGTCGGCGCCGACATCATCGAAACGAATACATTTAATTCGACCAGCATCGCCCAAGCGGATTACGAACTGTCGATGCTCGGCTACGAATTGAACGAAGCTGGGGCACGGCTCGCGCGCAAGGTGGTAGATGGCTATCAAACGGAAACCGGCCGCGACTGTTATGTATGCGGCGTACTTGGGCCGACGAATCGTACCGCTTCGGTATCGCCGGATGTCAACGACCCGGGGTTTCGCAATATCGGCTTCAGCGAATTGCGCACCGCTTACACAGAAGCCGTTAACGGGCTGATAGACGGTGGCGCCGATATCATTTTAGTCGAGACGATTTTCGACACCCTCAACGCGAAAGCCGCTCTGTACGCGATAGATGAAGTGTTCGAGGCATTGGGCCGGCGCCTGCCGCTGATGATTTCAGCTACCATTACCGACCGCAGTGGGAGGACGCTTACCGGTCAGACGATTGAGGCGTTGTGGAATTCCGTCCGTCACGCCGAACCCTTAAGCATCGGCTTGAACTGTGCGCTCGGTGCTGCCGATCTCAGGCCTTATGTCGAGGAACTGTCGGGATTCAGCGATACCTTCATCAGCGTACATCCCAATGCCGGATTGCCAAATGAGTTTGGCGAATACGATGAGACGCCTGCTGCGATGGCACAGGTACTGGAGGAATTCGCGGCCGCCGGGTTTGTGAATATCGTCGGCGGATGCTGTGGTACGACGCCGGATCACATCCGGGCAATCGGTGAGGCAGCGCGCAGACATCCCCCGCGGGAGGTTATCGGCATCGACCGAATATGCCGGCTGAGCGGCCTCGAACCATTCAATATCACTACCGATAAGGGGTTCGTCAATATTGGCGAGCGTACCAATGTTACCGGGTCACCGAAATTTGCAAACCTCGTTCGGGAAAATAACCTAGAGGGCGCCCTTGAGGTGGCTCGTCAACAGGTCGACAACGGTGCGCAAATCATCGATGTCAATATGGATGAAGGCCTGCTCGATTCCGAGGCCCTGATGGTCACGATCCTTAATCTG
>DAOWDI010000143.1 GCA_030639105.1 Gammaproteobacteria bacterium
CACGATCATAGCGTCGGGGTTCCTCAATACGTTTAGATTGAGCGGCGTTGGAGTGCCGGATCCTTGGGTAATTTCATAGGCCATTTGTTCGGTTTGCCCGAGTAGTTCTCGCATTCTTAAGTCCAGGGCGGCGCGGCTGAGTTCGAGTGAATCGTTCAATGCCCGATCGATTTCGATGTCAAACCAACTATCGATTCCGCGGCGAAGAAAATCCAGCGAGAAACCGTAAACCACCAATACGGGAAAGACCGCCAAGGTGACGAAAATGACGAGCATCCGAAGCGTCAGTCGTGCACCTGCTTCCCGCCGCCGAAGTTGCCTGATCAGACGTCGCAGGTTGATCGCGATCAGCGTGATAAATGTCAGCAGACCCGCTGAATTCAGCAGCAACAGTATTGAATACATGGCGCCAAATTTGCCGGAATTCTGGATTGCGGCGCTCATTATGATCAACGACGTGAGCAGCGACAGGCTGAGCAGAGAAACCGCCGCGAGGACCGTCGCGCGGCGGCGCTTTATGGGGTCAATGTCCATTGATACCATCCGCTGGACATGCGCCAGCTTGGCGAGAGATAGGCGATTGGCCGTAATGGGGCCGGCAGCGACTCGAGATCGAGACGGACGCGGATCCCAATCCGGTAATCGAGCGAACGATCGATTTGGTGCTTCTCGGCAATTGGGATCTCACGGATTTGGCCGAGGTTGCGTACTGCCGCTTCAATGGAATCGTGGATCCCGCGGTCACCTGTCACGAGATCGGTGATCACATATCGATCGCTGAGCGCGTGCCGTTCGATTCGATAGCGCCGACTCAGATTCAAGACACTGGGATCCCAGAGGTAGCGCCGTTGCCGTTTGATCCGAAAATCTACATCGATAATCAAGGCGACGCCGCTGCGCATCGCCTCGAGCGCGTCGTCGCTGAAGGCGAAATCTACTTCAGCACTGATCACGTACATCTCGTTGATCACCTTCGAGTCGGCCGAGTGGACGGTAATTGAGCCGGCAGCGGCGGTTGCGGGCGCCATGCTCAGGGCAAAGACAAGCAGCATTGCCCCGGTCGCGTTTGTGGCCAACCTCAGCACTGCATTTCGCGTCTGTTAGGCCGTCCGCACGCGATCGCGGCGGAAAAGGGTTGTTGTTTAAAGTCGGTGGTCACTCTTTTATGAGGCGGGCATAGTAGAACCCGTCCATATGCTCCTCTCCGGTAATGATTTGGCGGCCACAAGCGGTTGCTACACCCCAAGGGGCCTCTATTCGGTCGATCCGGATCCCTGCCCCGCCGGCGATAAATCGGGATACGACCTCGTCATTTTCGGCCTTCAACACAGAGCATGTTCCGTATATAAGCTTACCCCCTGGTTTGAGCAGTAGCCATAATGAATTGAGTAAATGGATCTGTTGGTCGACCAGTCTGGGAATATCCTCCTCGCGGCGGTGGATCTTGATGTCAGGGTGACGTCGAATGACACCGCTGCCGGAGCAGGGCGCGTCAATCAGGATGCGCTCGAACGGGACCCCATCCCACCAGTCATTGACCCGGGCCGCATCGGTCCTATGTATTACCGCACTCAAGCCTAAGCGGTGCATCGTATCCCTGAGCAAGGCGATGCGATGATCGAAACGGTCGATAGCGACGACACTCAATTGCCGAATAGGTGATTCCAGAATGTGGGCTGTTTTCCCACCCGGAGCCGCGCAGGCATCGAGCACACGCGCACAATCGGGTAGATCGAGGACATCCACCGCTAATTGAGCGGCCTCATCCTGAATCGACACGCTGCCCTGTTCGAACCCGGGTAACGATCCCACCGGGACCGGCTTATCGAGGCGAATGCCATGTTCGGCATACCTCGTTGCTCGTGCCCCGATGCCAGCGACCATTAGCCGTTGTAGGTACTCATCGCGCGAACCGCGGCGGGCATTGACGCGAAGTGAACACGGTGGGTAATCGTTGTCGGCGGCGAGCATCGTCTCCCAGTACCGGGGCCAGTCGCGCTGTAAGGCCCGGACAAACCACTCGAGGTGGGCGGTGCGTTTGGCAACGGAACTCATCACCAGTTTGTCGAGTTCCGGTGCGCGGCGAACCGCATTACGCAGAGTCCCGTTAATGAGTCTTTTTGCCCACGCCTTCTTAATTCCTACGCACGCATCGACGGTAGCCCCGACGGCGGCGTGGGTCGGCGTGGACAAATACTGCAGTTGATAGAGGCCGATCAACAGCAGCATTTCAATATCTCGATCGCGTTCACGTAAGGGCCGGCATAGCAGGCTTTGCAATTGCGCCAGCAATCTCCAATACCAGCGCAGCACCCCGTACACCAGCTCTTGGGCGAATGCGCGATCGCGTGGGTCTTCGACAGGGTCAAGTGCTTTGCCTAAAACAGTATCGAGCGACTTTCCCTTACCGGCTATCAGCGTCAGTACATTCGCCGCAATGGCACGTGTATTTAGCGCCATCGTCGGTCAGCTCGGTACCAAGAGTTGTCCGAAACCATTGATAAACTCCGCGGCGCTCATGCACCGTTTCCCTGCGGGTTGCAGTCGCGTTACCCGCAATACGCCATGGGCGGTCGCGATGTCGAT
This sequence comes from Gammaproteobacteria bacterium, assembly GCA_030639105.1. GTDB lineage: Bacteria > Pseudomonadota > Gammaproteobacteria > UBA11873. The sequence goes on from DAOWDI010000143.1 coordinate 2,587, forward strand.
TCCATCATCATTGGCCGCGACGATCGTTCCGGGCTGGTTGCCTGGTGCCGCGTCAACCGCGGTTGCCGACCACACCTTTACCTTCGTCGTTTTGAATTGGGTTGTCGTGACCGGAGCGGGATTCAATGCCCTGACCCGGCGCGCGAGTTCCCTCGCGTCTTGCGTCCAGTCGAGCACGCGGTCCTCTGCCGATATCTTTGGTGCGTAGACGGCCTCCCCTTCCTCCTGCGACGTTTCAACCAGGCGATCGTTCAGCAGATCGTCGATCGCGGCCTCGAGAGAATCTGCTCCCAACCTCGCGAGTTTGTCGTGTAGCACCCCCGCCGTGTCGCTATCATCAATCTTGCATGATCGCTGCAACAACACGGGACCTGCATCGAGCGCCGCGACGATGCGCATAATGCTGATCCCCGTTTCCTCATCGCCCGCCATGATTGCGCGTTGAATCGGCGCCGCGCCGCGCCAGCGGGGCAGCAACGAGGCATGAACGTTTAGCACAAGCCGCGGTTGGGAGATGATCGCTGGCGGCAACAGCAAGCCGTAGGCGACGACAACCAGTATTTGTGCCCCAAGCGATTGGAACGCCTCGATTTCGCCGCGCGGCTTCAAGCTCGCGGGTTGAAAAACTGGAATAGACAGATCGATGGCTGTTTGTTTGACGGCGCTGGGCTGTGGACGCCGCCCGCGGCCGGCCGGCCGATCGGGCTGTGTATAAACCGCGATGATATCGATGCGGCGATGAGACCGCAGCCGTTGCAGTGACGGGAGAGCAAACTCGGGGGTTCCGGCAAAAACCACCCCGAGACGATTTGAGTCGTCAGTTTGCATCGACTTCGAAGGCTGGATCGATTGTCGTCACAATGCTGTGGCCGCAACCGGATGCTGCCCTATAAGGATTGCTTTTGACCTCTTCCCAGCTTCTTACGGATCCGTGAGCGTTTTAGCTGAGACAGGTAGTCGACAAACAGTTTTCCGTCGAGGTGGTCTATTTCGTGTTGGATGCACACTGCGAGGAGACCATCGACATCGAATTCGATCGCCTTGCCGGTCTTATCGAGTCCCTGCACGCGGATTTGCTCCGCTCGTTCGATGGTCTCAAAGACCCCCGGTACCGACAGACAGCCCTCTTCCATCTGTTCGGTTCCAGCACTCGCGAGGATCGACGGATTGATCAAGCATACCGGTGCGTCGTGGCTTTCGGACACATCGGTGATCAGAATTCGCTTATGGACGTTGACCTGTGTCGCGGCGAGGCCAATCCCCGGCGCGTCGTACATGGTCTCAAACATATCGTCGACCAGGCGCTGGATCTCATCGTCAACACCCGTCACCGGTGTTGCCGTGTTGCGCAGTCGTGGGTCCGGATAATGGAGGATTTGCAATATTGCCATATTCTAAATGCATCTCGCATCGTCCTGTAGAATACTGCTAAGACACTGATTATTCAATAGGATTTCACTTTCATAGTAGAAATTACAGTTTCAGTTAGAAAATAGGAAAATATCTGCTAAAATACTTTAAGGATTGTATGTAAAGGTACTGAAATGCCGATAAAAATTATTGTTCTAACCGTGTTGCTGACAGGACTCGGCCCAGCTGTCGGCGATGAGGTCATAATTAATCCGGACAACCCCGGTGCTTATACCGTCGTCAAGGGCGATACATTGTGGGACATATCCGGGCGTTTTCTGACCTATCCCTGGCAGTGGCCCGATATCTGGCAGGCCAACCCCCAGATTGAGAATCCTCATCTCATATACCCCGGGGACCAAGTATACCTGACCTACAAGGATGGCCGGCCGGTCCTGAATCTCGCACGCGGCGGACTCTACGGCGGTAGGCGGGTAAAGTTATCGCCGTCGGTCAGAGAATATCGCCACGATGACGCGATTGCGCCCATCCCATTGGATGCAATCCGGCCATTCATGTCGCGCCCGCGGGTGATGGAACTCAGCGATATCGACAAAACCGGCTATGTCATTTCGAGTCAGGATCAGCATCTCGCGAACGGTTCGGGACATCGCATCTACATTCGTAATCTCGTCGATCCGACAACGGACAAATATTCCGTGTTTCGCCCCGGTGGCGAGTATCGCGATGGCGAAACCAGCGAGTTGCTAGGTCACGAAGCGTTGCATATCGGTGATGCGATCATTGAACGTGGTGGCGATCCGGCGACCGCGCGCGTGGTCCATTCGAACCGTGAGATCTTGGCCGGCGATCGCTTGATGCCGCAACAGATGGATGAATATCCAGATTTTGTGCCGCGCGCCCCGAATGGCGGTGTTGACGGTAATATCATCTCGGTCGTTGATGGGGTTTCTCAAATCGGTCAATACCAGGTCGTCGTCCTCGACCGTGGTGCTGAAGACGGTTTGATCCCCGGTCACGTGCTCGCAATCTACCAAGCGGGCGTTGAGGTCGAGGATGAGCTCGGAACGGCCATCGAGGCGCAGGAGAACTATGATGCCGTCCAGCGCGCCCCCGAAGAAAGCTCCGGTCTAACGCACGTCACCAATAGCATTTATGCGAATCTCGTGGCGGTGAAACGCTCGCTGGATGAATTCCTTAACGAACCGAGGGGCGGGCGCCCACAAACGGTGGTCTTACCTGAAGAAAGGGCCGGGGAATTGATGGTTTTCCGGACGTTCGATAACGTAAGTTATGCGCTGATCATGAACACACAGCGGCCCATACATGTCTTGGATAAGGTAAGAAATCCGTAAGCCTGAAAGAAGGCCCCGGGTGCGGATCGGCCGATCGCTGCTGCTTGAGCTTGGTGCCGGGAGGCGGGTGCAATGGTGTGTGCACGCCGCTACAATAGTCGCCGATGGACAAAGGATTGGACATCGGCGAACGCCGTTGCGTATTGGCTTTTCACGCCGCCGCGGCAGATAGCCCGCGAAAACTCGCTCGATTTTCCCACGCATTTACCCGTTCCCGTACGGCCGGCGCCGCGGTCAAATGCATGACAACTACGCTCGGCTCACTTGCGCGAGAACTTGATTGTGAGCTGGATTGGGCGGCAGCTGATGCTGCGATCGCATGGGCTGGTGAACCCCAGCGGCGGATCATCACGATTTATGATCCCGGCTATCCCGAGTTGCTAAGAGAGATAGCGGTGCCTCCGACCGTACTGTTCGTCCAGGGTCACCAGGGCGCCGTGAGCAATCCGCAGATCGCTGTCGTTGGGAGTCGCAAGGGCACCTACTATGGTTTGGAGACCGCCTATAAAATTGCTGGAACCCTGACGCATTTGGGTTTCACCGTAACCAGTGGGCTGGCTGCGGGCATAGACGGTGCGGCACATCGTGGGGCACTCGATGCCGGGGGTCCCACCGTGGCGGTATTCGGCTGCGGTATCGACCGCGTGTACCCGGCACGACACCAGGACTTGGCCAAGAAAATTAGCCTCTCAGGCGCATTGATCTCTGAGTTCCCGATTGGCAGCCCGCCGCGTCCATACCATTTCCCTCGCCGCAATCGAGTGATAAGCGGGCTAAGTTTCGGGACGGTCGTTGTTGAAGCGGCCGCCAAAAGCGGTTCGATTTCGACGGCGCTGCATGCGGCCGAACAAGGTCGTGAGGTATTCGCCGTCCCCGGTTCGATACGCAACCCGATGGCGGCGGGGTGTCACTTGCTCATCAAGCAGGGTGCGATGCTGGTCGAAAACATCAATGACATCATCGAACAGTTGCCGGGCGTTCTAAAACCGCCATCGTTGCCCGAGCTTAAGCGTGTGCCCGCGGATCCGCAAAAAACCGGATCGCACACTGGCGAGGAGCGGCGCCTGCTCGACGCCTGTGCCTTTGAGCCGGCAACGTTTGACGAAATCGTGCACCGCTCTGGATTGACGGCAACAGAGGTTTCGGCCATCCTGTCGGCCCTTGAGGTTAGAGGGCTGGTGCGGTCTTTTGCCGGAAATACCTACCTCAAAATTGTCAATTGAACGGTATTTTATTAGGTTTCCGGAGTATGGTTTGACTGTGGCGCAGGGGCCGGAAGCGATGACGATAGACCGATGGCATCTCCGTTCGCCATTGTTTGACCAACTCATCGAGGCATAGATGAAGCAAACTGTAATCGATATTCTGATCTATCTATTCGAGCATTACATCGATGATGAGATTGAGCTCGAAGCCGATCAGGACAGGGTAAAATCGGAGTTACGGGACGCCGGGTTCGATGGGATAGAGATTGCGAAGGCATTTGACTGGCTAGAGGGTTTGGCGACAACCGATGAACAGGCAGCGACTCTAATCTCCGAAAATATCACCTCTGTTCGTATCTATGCGTTCGAGGAAGAGGCGAAGCTCGACGCCGAATGTCGTGGGTTCTTACATTTTCTGGGAGAGGTCGGCGTGCTCGACGCGACAAACCGGGAATTGGTCATCGATCGCGTCATGGCTCTGGGGGCGGATGAAATTGATATCGGTCAATTGAAGTGGATCGTTTTGATGGTTTTATTCAATCGGCCTGGACAAGAGCACGCATTTGTATGGATGGAAGATCTAGACTTGGACGATATGTACGGGTGTGTACATTAGCGTCAACCCTTCCTTCCCAAGTTTATCTCCTGATTAACCCGGACAGGTAAACGGTATTGTATGGCGCGCAATGTAGTTGTTGTTGAATCTCCGGCGAAAGCTTCGACGATAGAGAAATACCTCGGTAAGGATTACAAGGTACTCGCGTCCTATGGACACGTGCGTGATCTGCTGCCCAAGGAGGGGGCGGTCGATCCGGACAACGATTTCGCGATGCGTTATGAAGCCATCGACCGCAACAATAAACACGTGGACGCCATTTCGCGACAGCTGAAGAAAGCCGATACGCGCTATCTCGCGACCGATCTGGATCGCGAAGGCGAAGCCATCTCCTGGCATCTGGTCGAGTTGCTCAAGGACAGGAAAGTACTGGAGGGGAAGGTTGTCCGCCGCGTAGTCTTTCACGAAATCACGCCACGGGCGATTAAAGAAGCAATCGAATCACCTCGGGAAATATCGATGGCGCTCGTCAACGCACAGCAGGCCCGGCGCGCCCTTGATTACCTCGTTGGATTCAATATCTCGCCACTGTTATGGAAGAAGATAAAGCCGGGATTGTCCGCCGGAAGAGTGCAGAGTCCGGCGCTGAGGATGATTTCAGAGCGCGAAGACGAGATCGAAAAATTCAAGCCGCGCGAATATTGGACAATCGAAGCGGATGTCTCGGCGAAGAAGAAAGGATTTACCGCCAAACTCACGCAATTGGGCGGCGAAAAAATCAAACAGTTTTCGATAACCAACGAGAAGGATGCCTTCGCGGCGAGAACCAGCCTGCTCGAGTCCGCAACTACCGGTAGCGCCAAGACAACTGGCGGTAGCCTTACCGTTGCGAGGATCGAACGCAAACAACGTAAACGCAACCCCGCGCCGCCCTTCATCACCTCAACCTTGCAACAGGAAGCCGTTCGCAAACTGGGATTCACGGCCCAACGTGCGATGCGGACCGCCCAGCAGCTATACGAGGGCATCGACGTCGGCGCTGGCAGCGAAGGGTTGATAACCTACATGCGCACCGATTCGGTCAATTTGGCCCGGGAGGCCGTTACCGAAATCCGGGAATTCATCGCCGAGCGCTATGGTGCCGCGGAGGTTCCCGCCAAATCTCCCGTGTATAAGACTCGGTCGAAAAACGCACAAGAAGCCCATGAGGCAATCCGGCCTACTTCGGCGAAACACATCCCGGCGGAGATAAAGAGTTTTCTCACCGATGATCAGTACAAGCTCTACGATCTGATTTGGAAGCGAACCGTCGCCAGCCAAATGATCCACGCGACGATAGATACGGTCGCGGTTGATCTAAGCTGCGGCGAGGTGGGTTTGTTTCGAGCCAATGGCTCTACGGTTAAGCATCCGGGGTTCATGTCCGTTTATCGGGAAGGTACCGATGATGAACCCGCCAGTGACGAAAAAATGTTGCCGCCGCTCGAAGAAGGTCAGGTGCTCGATCTGAAAGACATCCGCGCCGACCAGCATTTTACCGAGCCACCGCCGCGTTATTCCGAAGCGAGTCTGGTCAAGACGCTGGAAGAATATGGGATAGGCCGCCCTTCTACCTATGCGTCGATCATCTCGACGCTGCTTCAGCGCGAGTATGTGGAACTCGAATCTAAGCGGTTCTACCCGACGGATATCGGGCGTATCGTTAATGCGTTCCTGACCAATCATTTTGGTGGGTATGTCGATTTTGACTTTACCGCGCGTCTGGAAGACGACCTCGATGCGGTCTCTCGCGGCGAAAAAGATTGGGTGCCGCTGTTGAAGGATTTCTGGGGACCGTTCAAGGCAACAGTCGAGGACAAAGACGCGAATGTATCTCGTCAGGAAGCAAATCAAGCCCGGGAGTTGGGAACCGATCCGAAAAGCGGGAAACCGGTCTCGGTACGCATGGGGCGGTATGGTCCTTATGTCATTATCGGTACCGCCGAGGACGAGGAGAAGCCGCGGTTCTATGGGCTTCAGCCGGGTCAGCGCCTGGATTCGATAACCCTGGAAGAAGCCATGGAACTCACGAAATTGCCGCGCGAGTTGGGCGAAGCTCCGGACGGACTGGCAATTTCGACGAATATCGGTCGATTCGGGCCATACGTGAAATATGGGACTAAATTTATCTCCTTGAAGAAGGAGGACGATCCCTACACCGTCTCGTTGGAACGGGCGCTCGAGTTGGTTGAGGAGAAAAAGAAGGCGGATGCCGAACGCGAGATCAAGATATTCTCCGAGGAGAATATTAAGGTTCTGAAGGGCCGTTATGGGCCATATGTCACCGACGGCAAAAAGAATGCCCGGGTGCCCAAGGAGCGGGAACCGGATTCACTCAGCGTCGAAGAATGCCTGGAACTGCTGGCTAACGCAAAAACGCGACCCAAGCGCAAACGCGTAGCCAAGAAGAAGAAGAAAACCGACGACTGAGGGGGGCTGGTGGCCCATGCAGCGGCTGCCGGTTGAGAGCCTTGGATCCGGCCGACGACGTGCGGTTATCGTTGGGTCTTTCAAACAGGCCGTGTTTCAGCAATTTGAAATGGTTGATTTGTTTATGGCTCAGACAAACAGGTTCGTGGCAGTCTTGATGGGATCCGATTCGGATTTGTCCACCATGCGCGCCGCCTTAGAGATATTGGACGGGTTCGGGATCCCTTATGAAGTCAATATCAAATCCGCCCACCGTACGCCCGATGAGACTAGCGAATATGTTCACGACGCCGATCGGCGCGGTTGTGGCGTATTCATCGCGGGAGCCGGTTTGGCCGCCCATCTCGCTGGCGCCATCGCCGCTAAGACGATCAAGCCGGTGATCGGTGTGCCCATGGACGTCGGTCCTCTCAACGGTTTGGATGCGCTGCTGTCGACTGTCCAGATGCCCGGCGGGGTGCCTGTCTCGTGCGTCGCGATCGGCAAAGCCGGTGCTAAAAACGCCGCCTACCTGGCCGCGCAGATCCTGGCGTTGAACGACGGTGATTTGAGCTCAAAAGTCCAATCGGAGCGGGCTGCCAACCGTCAGGCAGTATTGGAAAAAGACGCCGAACTCAGGCTCATCTTCCCCCAATAATCCATCGTGAAATCGGTCAAAAAGCCTTTACCCATGCGGACTTAGGTGCATTTTTGGTGGTTTAAAGGTAGCCATGTAATTAATTGCGATTTATTTAATAAATAACTATTACAATCGTTGTATATATGATATAAGGTGGTCATGTATATCGATGCCGTCCCCAACCGCTCCTCCCCGCCCGCCATCTTGTTGCGTGAGTCCTACCGCGAAAATGGCAAGGTGTAAAAACGCACCTTGGCCAATCTCAGCAAACTGCCCCAAGCGGTCATCGAGCGGATCCGTCAGG
>DAOWDI010000082.1 GCA_030639105.1 Gammaproteobacteria bacterium
ACCTAGTCCAGCAGCTGCAGGCATTCAAAAACGGCGTGCGCAAGAATCCGAATGCGTCGGCGATGGCAACCAATCTGAGCGCGGATGATATCGCCGCACTCGCCGGTTACTATGCGGATCAAAAGCCGAAAATCGGCACCATCGGCGTGGAGCAGATAGCTGCCGGAGAAAAGATCTACCGTGGTGGCGATAAAGAAAAAGGGATCCCCGCGTGCATGGCGTGCCACGGTCCCAACGGCGCCGGGAACCCGGCGGCGAACTATCCTGCGCTGCGCGGCCAACATGCTAAATACACCAGTATACAGCTCGAGGCTTACCGCAACGGGGAAAGAAAAACGGGCGAGGATCGAAACTCGATCATGCAAACCATCGCCGCGAAGATGTCAGACGATGATATTGCGAGCGTCGCCCGATACCTCAACGCGCTGTATTGATCCTTCAATGTGCCGTGCCAACTGACGTTAACCCCCGGCGATTGGAACTTGTCCACAGTGCGGTGTCTGAGATACCTCAACGCGTTTGGCCAGCCTAATCGCCGAGACTTCAACTCAGCCCGCAAACCACTAGAGGATTGAACACAATGTTTCGAATCATTATCGGGGTGCTCTGCAGCGTTGTATGCCTCGGCGCCGTTGCCGACCAAAATTTCACCGAAGGGCAACATTATGAACGGATCACCCCGGAGGTTGCGACGCACACTGACGGGAAGATCGAAGTAGTAGAGGTGTTCTGGTACGGTTGCCATCATTGTTTCTCTTTTGAACCCCATATTCAGAAATGGCGGCAATCCCTGCCCGAGAATGTAGTTTTTCGCCGCCTGCCCGGCATTTTCTCGCGAACTTGGGTTCCGCACGCGCGCGCATTCTATACGGCTGAAATCCTCGGGATCCTCGATGAGATCCACACCCCGCTGTTCGAGGCAATTCATGAACAGCATCGCAAGATCGGGGACGAAGACAGCCTCGCGAGATTTTTTGCTGAGCACGGCGTCCCCGACGAAGATTTTCGCAAGGCCTATCATTCCTTTTCCGTCGATACCAAGACACGCCAGGCGAAGACCGCCTCAAGGGATTACGGTATCACCGGCGTCCCATCGGTTATTGTCAACGGCCGTTTCCGCAGCTCCGCGCGGCTAGCCGGAACCTATGAAGATTTATTAAAGGTCGTCGACGCATTGGTCGACAAAGAAACTACGCAGTAATTTCACTCGCCAAGGGACTGGGGATGGCACTGCCGCGGTGCCATCGTGTGTTCTCATGCTCATGGTCTCCGTATGAAATACTCGTGAACTATCTCAGGACAGCGGTTTGCGTGGGTCAAAATATTAGTTGAGATCAAGCTTAGGGGCAAACAAGATGAAGGCTAGCGGTGTGCGGGAGACGGTTTTGCATCTGCAGCGCGGCGTGCTGAGACTCGCCTTGTCGTTTTACGGTCAACATCCCGAACTCGACAACCGCCTAAAGAAGCTTGGTACGCTTATTCGAGGAGAACACAAAGATGAGGAACTTCAACAGCTAATAGACGAAATCGTTGATACCATCATTTCTCAGGACTTGGCCCAGAATCCCAAGCAGCGTGCCGGGCGCACCCTGAGTGACCTGGTTCAGCGCCTGGCAGTCAGATTTCCCAAAGCGCTCGCCCTCAAGTCCATCCAGCAGCAATTATCGATGCCTCTCGACAGTACAAGCTTGGAACGTGCACTGGAAGATACGGTCAACGCCGTTGCGGAAATGGTGACAAAAAATGCGCAACAGGAGAACAAGCTTGACGGACTAATCAAGCCCGACGACGGCGCCGTGACCCGATTGCTGGACAGTATCGATTTTAGGGCTTCGGCCGATGTCGAGATTTCAGCGATCAAAGACCGGGTCCGGACCTGTCAAACCGAGGCCCAGCTGACCCATTACGTGGATGAGGTGGCCGTTATTATTTCCGGTGAGCTTTCCACAAAGGGAGACACGGAACAATTTACGCATGCCCGCGAACAGCTTCTATTGTTGATGAACCTCATCCCGTTCCCGGCCGGTTTGACCGAACGGTCGAGTAAAACGAGACGATCGATTGAAAAGGCCGAAACGGCAGCGGCCTTATACGGGTGCATACCGGAAATCGCCGACCTGACGGCAGCAATGCGGGTACAGCTGCAGGGGGAGATCGACGACCTCGGCGAATTCCTGAAACATATCCTCGCGCGGTTGTATGAATTCGGATCTCAGATCCAAAAATCGAGCGACTGCTATGAGCAAAGCGCGGAAAATGTCTTTAATCTCAAAACGAGCATGGGTGAACAGGGTAAGGGACTGCGCTCGGATATCATCGATGAGATGGATATTGCGTCGATCAAGGCCGCGGTGACTTCCCATCTCGACAATATCGACGAGAGACTTGGCGAATTTGTCCAGACTGAGCATGAACGGCACACCCAAGCACATGAAAGGCTCGATCACATGGTGAATGCCCTCAGCGAACTGGAGTCCGAGGCGCAAGAACTGCGTGAAAACCTGCAGGAGCAACACCAACAGGTGTTGATCGATCCGCTCACGGGGATCCTCAACCGCACTGGATATGACGAAAAAATCAACAAGGAATTCGTCCGTTGGCGCCGGTACAATGCTAACTTGACAGTCTCGGTGATCGATCTCGACCGGTTCAAGGACATCAACGATACCTACGGACACGCCGCGGGAGACAAAGTTCTGACGACTGTCGCTCAGCAGATTGAAAGTCAGATCAGGGAGTGCGATATCCTGTGCCGTTACGGGGGGGAAGAATTTGTTCTACTGCTACCCGAAACGTCCATATCGGATGGGATCGTACTGCTCGAGAAACTGCGCAATTACATTGCGCAATGTTGTTTCCATTTTCAACAGACGCCGGTGCCGGTAACGATATCGTGTGGAATTTCTGAATTTCATCAAGACGACAGTATCGAAGAGGTATTCGATCGCGCGGATCGGGCGATGTATTTGTCGAAGCGCTCGGGACGTAATCAAAGTCGCTCGGAAAACGAGTTGCACGAAGAATTTGCCTCGAAATTGTAGCCAACGGTTAGTTACTCTTTTTCGGGGCAACGAAATTGATCAACGTGTCCCCGCTTGCGGGCGCTTCCTCCAACGGACCGAGCACAAGGGCCCCACTGGGCTTCACGATCAAATTGGCAAATGCCTCTCCCATCGAGGCGGTTTGATAGTCGTCAAACGTATAAGAATCCGTAAATCGGGTCTTCTGAAAACGCCACCCTTGAAAATAGCGGTGCAGGATTTCTTCATACAGGGCGCTGTCCACAAAGGCCGATTGCCCGCGCAGCGCCGGGATCAGACCTTTGGTCTCATGCTGATCCGAAGCGGGCATTGGTATTTGGAAAACATGACTGCGCCCAAACTCATTACCAAAATGGGTGCAGACGAGAGCATTGTAGGCATCGTTATCGCTAGCTGCTAATACGTATCCCATCGAACTTACATCAAGCATTTCATCCGCCGATGCCGAGATGACCTGACCGAAATAGATAGGGACGCCAGCCAGGCGCGCCGGTCGCAGCCTATGCCACGAGGCATCCACGAGCAGTACCGGGATATCCAGGTCGATCAAATTCTTCGCCAAATCGATGGTCCACGGTGATGCACCGACGATAACGATGCCGTTTTGCTCCTTCGATGCAATGCCGAGATAGCGCGCCAGCCGACCGATCGAAAACCCATGCAGCGTAACGGTTAACAGTATGAGGGCAAACACCAGCGGCAACAGGGTAGCGGCATCGTCGAAGCCGGCTTCGGCGAGCCGAACCGAGAATGCGCCGGCGACCGCGGCGGCGACGATGCCGCGCGGGGCGATCCAGCCGATAAGGATCCGGTCTTCCCGGTCCAAACCGGCGCCGAGCGTTGCCACAAATACGGTCACCGGGCGTACGATAAAGATCAGCGTCGCGAGCAGGGCCCAACTTCGCCAATCCATTTCGCCCAGGAGCCCGGGGTCCAGGCCGGCAGTCAGTACGATGAACAGGCCGGATACGAGGATGACGGTGATGTATTCCTTGAAACGCCGCAGTTCGTCGAGGCTCGGTAGATTCATGTTCCCCATGACGAGGCCGAGAGCAGTCGCCCCAACCAGGCCGGCTTCTTCGTGCAAACTATTCGAACCCGCGTAGACGAACAGCACGGCCGCAAGCACCGTTGGGCCTTTCAGATACTCGGGGAAATATCCCGCGGGATAGGCCTTCCCAAGGAGGTAACCCACCAAGCCCCCGAACAGGGCGGCCGCGATGATGGTTTCAATCATGGAAGCGAATAGCGAGAACCCGCTCGCGCCACCTTCGGCGATCGTGAAGTACTCGAATAAGACGACCGCCAGCAATGCGCCGATGGGGTCATTCACAATCCCTTCCCACTTCAGAACTGATGCCGTGCGCGGACGCAAACGGGCGTGTCTCAGCAGCGGCATGATCACGGTTGGACCGGTAACGATAGTAATGGCGCCAAACACGAGTGACACCGGCCAGGACAGTCCGCCGATGAGATGTGCGGCGCCCGATCCGAGCCCGAAAGCGAGCACCGGCCCAATGGTGATCAAACGGCGCACGCCGACGCCTGCTTCTTTCAATTCATGTAGATGCAGGTTGAGGCCGCCCTCGAACAAAATAACCGCGACCGCCAGGTGCACGAAGGGCGTCAAAAGCATCCCGAAATCCTCGCCGGGCTCAAGTATGCCGCTAACGGGGCCGAGCAGGAGGCCGGCGCCGGATAAAATGACGATCGCCGGCATCCGAAATCGCCATGCGAGCCATTGTGCCGCAATACCCGTGCAAGCAATGACGGCCACTAAACCGACAATATCATTCTCCATAGGTGAATCATATCGTGTTGCGAGGCGCCCGCGATCGACAACAGATGAGATCAGGCCCTGAAGCGAGGTTCGCCGGGATTTCCCGCCCCTCGGCGCAATGAGCGGGAGTCGATGCGGATAGAGAAATCCTGGTTAGTGCTAAGTGGAAATGCGCGACGCCATGAATCGATCGAGGTGCTGCACTGAGCTGACATCCATGTTGACGAACTGCAGCCCCAGTACCATACATTCGGCATCGTGCTCGACACAGTACTTGACCCGGCAACTTGCCTTGAAATGGTCGGCACCCTGGTATTCTGGCAGCGCGACGGAAATATCGATCAATCGGCTTTCATCAGGAGAAGAATCCACCCCACCGGGATGAATCAATAGCGCATAGCGGGCATCACAGAGCACTTGGACGGCATCCGCCGATATGTTGCGTAGCCGTGCCCGAAACATCAGGTATTCCGCGAGCCGCAGCAATGCGTTGCATTCGATCGGAATGCGCTGCAGGTCGCGGCGCTCAACTTCGGTTGCGCCAACAACACCGCCGGCATCAATAGTTTGTTTGGGCCGAGGATCTACCATTTTATTTGTTTATTGCACCGCGTGAGAGGCGGTGTGGTTAATCAAACGAATACTCATGAGAATCAAGCACTGCAAACTCTATGCCATAATAACAATTGTTATCAATTCTAGAAAAATTATGTGAAATATTACTAATATTCCGTGGGCTATGCCGCTCATCGACAGACTCGGACCCTGTTATAGGGGTCGGTGTGTGCCTCTAGCGAACAAGCTGCGGACACGACTCCAGGGTTTTTGTCGTTGGATGGTGACACGTTACGCTCTCGGTGCCACCAACGGAACATCGCCCCGGGGTCTGGATTAGGTCGTCAGACGTCGATAGATGTCCGCCACTTTCAGCGGAAGTTTCCTGACCTCATCGATTACAGCGTAGTTGGCGATGCCATACATATGCGGGAGATAATTCTGTGCTTCCTTGTCTATGGTAATGCAGAATGAGTGTATGCCGTCACCACGGACTTCCATCAACGCGTGCCGTGTATCCTCGATCGCGTAACGGCCCTTATAACCGCCATAGTCCTCGGGGCGACCGTCCGATAGGGTGATCAGGATCTTGGTCCGCGCTTGGGTCATGTTCAGCAGATGTCCCAAGTGGCGGATCGCGACACCCATACGAGTATAGCTTTTCGGTTGTATGCCGCTGATCCGTTCACGCACGATCGCGTCGTAGGCCTCATCAAACCGTTTTGCCCGGTAGATCTCACAACGCTTATTGGTACGTCCGGAAAAGCCGTATATTGCGTAGCGATCCCCAAGGGTCTCAAGTGCTTCGCAAAGCAGGATCAGGGCTTCGCG
>DAOWDI010000174.1 GCA_030639105.1 Gammaproteobacteria bacterium
AGGTCGCCCTCATGATGCTGACCGGTGTCCGGGTCGGCGGCACACCGTACCTGCCCACTATGTTTTGCTGGGGTTATGGCTGGCCGTATCTACGTGGTTACAAACGTTTGAGTGATACCGAGAAGGATGCGGTAGGCGAGGCGCTCAAAGTTCGGGGTACGCGTGATTAGTCCCGCGTATTCGCCGCGGTGACGGCATCAATCGATACGCGCACCCAATCTACATCATGGTACAGTCGAGTGCATCGAGCAGCATATGGATCACGAGACCGAACCCGAAGATGCGAAATCTTGGTAGAGCGCATAGACCGATATACCCCATGATGGGGATCATCCCGTGCAACGGGTGAAAACCGATACTGCAGCGATTGGGATCGTAGATGGGATTGGCCAGCAGGTGATCCAGATCGACCACCATCGTCGCCAACATCGCCAAGTATACGGGGAGCCATCGGCGGCGGTAACCGAGGCCCGCGACGATCCCGGGAACGATGAAATGCAGGGCAAGGTGCAGCATACAATAGGACGATGGGTGTCATCGGCAATGGTTTGCCCTACATCGGATCGGCATCCACCTCGATCGTGCCCGACACATTGACGGTAATTTTCCGCACCCCGGCTTCAATAGCCGGCGCCACCGATTTTTCCATCGCCGCCACGGCGCGCACACCGTAGGTAATCGGGACAGGACGCCCGCCTTGGGTATTGATGCTGATCTGCACGATACGATAGCTCTTGCGGCCAAGGTTTTGGGTTACGAGTACCGCCCGTCGGCGGAATTGTGCCAGCGCTTCGGTGATCAGGGTTTCCTCGGCCAGGTCGCGTGCCGGTTTGGATACAGCGTAATTTACCGATCCGATCGATAAGCGCTCCTGCAATTCACCGATCAGATCGCTGAGCTTCCCCGGATCCTTGCTTTCGAGCCGGATCGATTGGCGCGTGCGCCAACCGGTGATCACCTTTTTGTTGTAGATTGGCGAGGTGCTGTATCGCATCGTCTGTACCTTGATGCTGGTGCTCTGTTTGGACTTATCCAGCGCCCAACGCACCGCCGCATTCACCTTAGCCGATACTGTCTGCTGGCGCTGTGCCTGATGCTCGGCAAACAGGACGGCAACCAGGAGATCGTTCTCGACCTCACGCTCGGCACTCGCGGATAGGGAGATGCGATCGTAGATAGGCTCGCCATCGTGTGCAAACGCCGCTACACAGTGCGCTACCGCGATCGCGGCGGTAATGATCATGATCTTCGTTTTCTGTTTCATTTGTAGATCCGGCTTTCTTATTGATAATGGTAGACAACCATAGAGAACATATGAACACGCAGAAGAATAATATTATTGTTTTTATGTTCTCGACAGTTCTATTTCAACGTGCTCAGCTCTCGCGCGGTTTCCTCGATCCGACACCATGCATCAGCAACATGCGCCTCCACTGTCATCGTCTGGCCAACGCAGAAGCGCAGGCAAAAATCACCCCCGATCGTTGTGTGCGATAGAAACAACTGGCCGCTCTTATTCAATACCTCGATCAGGGCGCGGTTGAATTCATCGCCAGCGCGGTGGCGGAAGCACACGAGGTTCAAACGCGGCGGTGCCGCAAGCTCGAAGTCATCCGATCCCACCACCCATTCTGCAAACCGCGCCGACAGCGCGATATGCTCACGAATGTGATGCTGCAATCCCTCGATGCCGTAGTGACGGATCACAAACCAGAGTTTCAGCGCGCGAAAGCGACGCCCCAGCGGAACCTGCCAGTCGCGGTAATCGATCACCTCGCCGGATTCCGTCGCCTGATTGCGCAGGTACTCCGGTAATATTGTAAGTGTATCGATCAGCTCCCCGCGGTCGGCGACAAAGAAACAATCGCAATCGAGGTTCGTGAACATCCATTTATGCGGGTTGAAACAATAACTGTCCGCATGCTCCACGCCGCGGTGTAGATCTCGGTGGTCGCCGTACCCCTAAAACATCCCGGCCATCGCCGCATCGACATGCAGCCACAATCGATGTTCATTACAAATGGCGGCGATCGCGGGAACAGGATCGAGTGCCAAGGAGGAAGTCGTCCCAATCGTGGCGCAGACAAAGAACGGATTCAGACCCGCCTCACGATCGGTTTCTATCTGGTCGGCAAGCGCCGCCGAGTCCATCGCCAAATTTCTATCGGTAGCAATCTTGCGCAGATTTTTCAGTCCGATCCCCGCAATTGCACAGGCCTTATCCATTGAAGAATGGGTTTCGGTTGAGCAATAGGCGATGAGGCGGCCATCTGGTCCGGATTGTTTTGCCTTGAAACGCGTGGCGCGCTCGCGTGCGGTCAATAGTGCGCACAGCGTCGCACTGGATGCGGAATCCTGGATCACGCCGCCGCCATCGGTCGTTGACTTGAAGGTTGCCGGCAGGCCAAGCATATCGATGACCCAGTCAAGTACGTGGGTTTCAAGCTCCGTGCAGGCAGGACTCGTCAACCACAGCATGCCCTGTACGCCGAGTCCGGCGCTCAGGAGTTCACCCAGGATAGACGGGCCGGAGTTGTTTGCTGGAAAGTAGGCAAAGAAGTTTGGCGACTGCCAGTGCGTGATCCCAGGCAGGATGTCGCGCTCGAAATCGGCCATGATATCAGCGAATGGCTCGCCGGCCTTAGGGGCGGCGTCCGGCAGCTTCGAACGGATGGCGCCGGGCGCGACCTGGGAAAGGACGGGGTATCGTTCGGCGTTTACCGAATAATCCGCCAGCCAGTCGATCAACGCATAGCCGTGGCGCCGAAATTCATCCGGTGACATGTGAAAACTTTGTTTGTCTTTCATCATGGCGAACGCTGGAGGGATTATCGACCCCAGGGGTCAATCACACCAACGCTTAGTCGCAAATACTGTTGGGGTGAACCACGGCGAACACAAAGAAAGAAATATTTTTCTATTCTTCGAGTATTCTTAGTGTTCTCCGTAGCTCAATGTTTATCGGGATCTACCGGATCAGTGTCGTACGGTTCGAACCGTTAACGATTTCGTCCCCTATCGTCTACAGGTTCTTGACGACATTCTCGGCGGCGCTGGCTGTGAGCTCCGACGGCGTAGCCTCGATATATGCTTGCGCAACGACGCCATCGTCGACAACCAGCGCGAAGCGCGAACTGCGCATACCCATGCCGAAGCCCGATGCATCGATCTCGAGTCCGAGCGCCTTGGTGTAATCGCAGTTGCCGTC
>DAOWDI010000004.1 GCA_030639105.1 Gammaproteobacteria bacterium
CGAGAGTGAGTTGGGGAAGGGCAGCATGTTCCGTTGTGATTTTCCGCCGGCGGCTATCGCCGATAACGATGAGGGCAAGATCGACGAGTCAGCGTAATCGACGCCTACATTTTTATTAAATATATATAGTTAAATATACTTGACACCTTTTTGTACTCGGCGGACCTATTCCAGAAACATCAGCTGCAGGTCGTTGAGAAATCGATACCCGAGTTCTGATGGCCGAATGATACCGGCCTCACGTACTATCCACCCACGCTTACAGGCCTCATGCAGCGGCTTAACGGCCACCTCGGCCGCCAAGCCCGTGCGTGCCGTGAATAGGTTCTCGATATATCCGTGACGGAGGCGCAACGCATTCATGGCGAATTCCGCGAGCAGTTGCGCATCCGTCAAAGGCCCCCGGCGGATCGTGCAGCCGGCACTGCCCGCGTGCGACATATAAGCCGACGGACCGCGGCGTTTCTCCGTACGAAACGCACCGCGAGTCGATGTCAACTTACCGTGCGCACCCGCGCCAATACCGATGTAGTCGCCAAACTCCCAATAATTCAGATTATGACGTGCGCGAACCCCAGGCCGCGCGTAGGCGGATATCTCATAGCGGTCGTAGCCCGCGGCCGCAAGCATTTCACAGCCAGACTCGAATACGCAGGCGATCGCATCATGGTCCGGTAGTTCGGGTGGTTCGCGCGCAAAGGCCGTGCCGGGCTCGATCGTCATCTGGTACCACGATATATGCTCGGGTTCAAACGCGATCGCCGCGCGCAAATCGATGAGACTGCCATCAGCGCGATCGCCGGGTAGGCCGTGCATTATATCGATATTGATGTTCTTGAATCCGGCGGCGCGCGCTGCATGCAACGCTGAGCCCGCGGCCGCGGCGTCGTGGACCCGACCGATCAGAGCGAGTTGGCGGTCGCGGAAACTCTGTACGCCAATCGACAGGCGGTTGACGCCGGCCGCCCGATAATCCACTAACCGTGCAGCATCGGCAGCCCCGGGGTTGGCCTCTAGCGTAATTTCTATCTCATCCCACCATTCGACCATGGTGCGGATGCCGTCGAGCAGTTGGCGAATCGCTTGTGCGGGAAATAGGCTCGGTGTGCCCCCGCCAATAAATATTGTATCCACTCGCCGGCCTTCGACATAAACAAGTTCCGTCTCCAGATCGGCGAGGAGCGCATCAACATATTGCGCGAACGGGATGTCACCGGCAGCTTCATGCGAGTTAAAGTCACAGTACGGACATTTGCGTATACACCAGGGCAGGTGTACATAGAGTCCGAGTGGAATGTCGGCCGCTGCCGGGATCAACGCGGGAGGGAACCGTCGGCGAACTCACCGCGCAACACTTCAGCGACCTGCCGCAGCGCTTGTGCACGATGGCTGATGGCGTTTTTTACCTCAACCGGCAGTTCTGCTGAGGTACAATCCCGATCCGGCACCCAAAAAACCGGATCGTAACCGAATCCATTCCCTCCAGCGGGCTGGTGCATGAGCCGCCCTTCCCACACGCCCTGAGAAATGAGGGGCACCGGGTCGTTCTCGTCGCGCAAAAATACCGCCACGCAGATAAATCGGCAACGCCGGCGATCATCGGGTAGGTGCGCGGTATCGGCGAGCAGTTTTTCGAGATTATCGACATCGCTCGCGCCCTCACCGGCGTAGCGCGCGGAAAAGATCCCGGGAGCGCCGCCCAATGCATCAACGGCGATACCGGAATCATCCGCAAGCGCCGGGCGCGACGCGTGGGCAGCGGCGTTGCGTGCCTTGATGATGGCGTTTTCGACAAACGAGAGACCGCTCTCTACGGCTTCCGGCACGTCGAATTCAGATTGCGCGCGGACGATCACCGGAACCTCTTCGAGGAGAACCGTCAGCTCTTTCAGCTTGTTGCGGTTCCCGCTTGCCAGTACGATCTCCACCGGTAATCGCGAGCTTAACTTGACCGCGAACCGTTATCCGTCAGGACCTGTTCCTGCAGCATCAATAGATGTTCGATGCCTTGCGTCGCCAGATCGAGGAGCCTATCAAATTCGTCCCGGCGCAAGGCATGCCCCTCGGCGGTCCCCTGCACTTCGACGAAATGCCCTGCATTGTTCATCACGACATTCATGTCGGTCTCGGCATTGGAGTCTTCCACATAATCGAGATCCAGCACCGGCGCACCTTTGTAGATCCCGACCGACACCGAGGCCACCGCACCGTGAAGTGGATTGCGGGTCAGCCCCCCATTGGCAAGGCATTTATTCAACGCGTCGACCAACGCAAGATAAGCTCCCGTGATCGACGCGGTTCGGGTGCCGCCATCCGCCTGGATGACATCGCAGTCGATAGTTACGGTACGCTCGCCAAGCGCGGCCCGGTCGACCACCGCGCGCAAGGATCGTCCGATCAGCCGTTGTATCTCGAGTGTGCGTCCGCCCTGGCGGCCTTGGGAGGCTTCTCGACGCATGCGCGAATTTGTCGATCGCGGCAGCATCCCGTATTCGGCCGTGATCCAGCCCTCGCCCTTACCCTTGAGAAAACCCGGGACCCGATCTTCTATCGTCGCGTTGCACAACACCTTGGTGTTACCAAATTCAACCAGTACCGAACCCTCGGCATGCATCGTGTAGTGCCGCGAAAACCTCACCGTGCGCATTTCATTGGCTGCGCGACCACTGGGGCGGTCTATCATTTTGATGAATAGGGCCTAAATCTGAAGAGTACGAATTATAACCGTGTTTAAGCGCTGCTTGCCCGCTTTGCCGAATATCCCTGAACCGTTAAGATGTCGATCATTCACGCGCACGTCGCACCAGGATCCAGCATGTCTTTCTACTCATCCCGATACCTTACCCGCGCCCACCGCGTGGTGATAAATGCAGGTTAGAGCAGGAGGAACCCATGCTATCCAGTATGACCGCATTTGCGCACTGCACCCAGGAAGGTGACGCGGGCCAAATTACCTGGGAAATACGGTCAGTCAATCATCGCTACGCGGAGATCTTTATTCGTATGCCGGAAGATTTTCGCAGCCTAGAATCCGATTTTCGCGCGGCGCTGCTCGACCGCTTGAGGCGCGGCAAAATCGACTGCAATCTACGCCTCGAATCAAACCTGATAGCATCGAATTCGCTCGTTGTAAATCAGTCGCTTGCACGCTCGGTGATTGCGGCTGCTAATCAAATCGGTTCCATGACGGCTGACGGTGGATCCCTGGATCCAATGGAGGTTTTAAAATGGCCTGGCGTCCTCAAGGTTGAAGAAATCGATGCCCAGCAGATGTCACCGGAGATCCGCCGGGCTTTCGAAAATGCGCTCGATCAACTCGTCGCGACACGGCAGCGCGAGGGTGAAAAACTCGCGGATCTGATCGCGCGGCGCTGCGACGGCGTGGCCGCGCAGGTTGCGGCACTGCGTATCCGCATACCCGAGATCATCACCCACATACAGGAACGTTATACGCAGCGGCTTCAAGATTATGCGCAAGATCTCGATAAAGATCGTGTGGAACAGGAATGTGCGTTATTCATACAAAAACTCGATGTAGCCGAAGAACTGGATCGCCTGGACGCGCACCTCGAAGAGGTCCGGCGCGTCCTCAAGCAAGGCTCTCCAGCTGGACGACGGCTGGATTTCCTCATGCAGGAGATGAATCGCGAAGCGAATACCGTCGGCTCAAAGTCCGCGCACATCGATGCCTCGACGGCATCGGTTGAACTAAAGGTCCTAATCGAGCAAATACGCGAACAGGTCCAGAATATCGAGTGAATCGATGGATCCACGCATCGGCAACCTAATTATTATCTCCGCTCCGTCCGGTGCCGGTAAAACGAGCCTCGTCCAGGCATTGATTGCATGCATGGACGATATCTCGGCGTCCATATCGCACACGACGCGGCCATGCCGGCCCAGCGAAACCAATGGCGAAGACTATATTTTCGTCGATGAAGTGACATTTCGACAAATGATTACCGCAGGCGATTTCCTGGAATACGCGGAAGTCTTCACTAACCTGTATGGTACCTCGCAAGCGCAGATCCAACGTACATTAAGCAACGGCACCGATCTCCTGCTCGAAATCGACTGGCAGGGCGCGCGGAGTATCCGCCGGGCATTTCCCAATGCGGTATCGATATTCATTCTCCCGCCATCCACCGCCGCGCTGCGAGAACGCCTGATCGAGCGTGGCGGCGACGATCCACGAGTCATAGAACAACGCATGCAAGCCGCGATAGGCGAGATATCACATTTTTGCGAGTACGAATTCCTCCTCGTCAACAAGGATTTCGATAAGGCGCTCGAAGAACTTTGCGCCATCATTCATGCGTGCCGTCTAAAAACTGCAATCCAGCGCCAACGGCTCGGCCCGGATCTCGGTGGTTTGATAGCGCCGGCCAATGCACTTTGATATGCTTATGGCATCGAATTTTAGCTAATCTTCCAA
>DAOWDI010000246.1 GCA_030639105.1 Gammaproteobacteria bacterium
CGATCAGCAGTTCATCGAAACGATCTATCTCTTAGTCGCCTGAATCTCGGCGTCCCGGCATAAGCGTAGGAAAATGTATCTGCTCGGAGCTGAGCGACGTCATCTCTCCCGAATTTGCCTCGGCGCCGATTGCCGTTTTATGCTTCGATTGGGTATATAACTTTCGTTCGCCGATGTGCACCAGGCAACACTCGGCGATCGCCGTGGCGCCTTTAGGTCGCGTCATGGTCTCGTTTAGCAGTGCAGGGGACTGAGGAACATTTCAATATGTCCGCATCATCGGCCATGGTACAGGTGCTGTTCGTCTGCATGGGCAACATCTGTCGTTCGCCGACCGGTGAGGGCGTCTTCCGCCACTATGTCATGAAGATGGGCCGCGAGGGGTCCATAGGTATCGACTCCGCCGGCACGATCAACCATCACGTCGGCGACCCGGCCGATGCGCGTATGCGTGAAGCCGCCGCGCGCCGCGGCTACCGCCTTGACTCCATTGCGCGGGCTGTACGGTCCGAGGATCTGCGGATTTTCGATCTCATCATTGCCATGGACCACGATAACTACGACGATCTATTGCGTTTGAGTGACGGTTCCGCCGTGAATGTCCGACTCTTGGGGGCATTCCTGCCTGGTATGGAAGCTGATGCTGAGGCACCGGCCGTGCCCGATCCTTACTATGGTGGTAGTGATGGCTTCGAGCGCGTGATCAACATGATCGAAGACGCCTGCCCGGCGATCCTCGATCACTGTCTGCGTTTACTGTCCGATCGCGGCGGATGATCGACCGGTCCCAGCTCGAGGACGCCATTGCCGCCGCCACCGGTGATGCGGCGGTCATCGTGGCGATGGCATCGCGATCCGGCGGGTCGATCAATGATGCTTACATCATGGACCTCGCCGATGGTCGGCGCTACTTTTGCAAGACGCATGCGCGCGCCGAGCAGTTTCCGGGCATGTTCGTCACCGAGTATCGAGCATTGGAATTGCTGGGTGCCACCGCCACAATCCGTGTGCCGGCACCTGTTGTTGCGGATATGGATTTCATCGTGATGGAGGCCTTCGACGAGCATCGTCCGGCGCCGGACTGGCAGGAGCAGATAGGTCGGCAGCTGGCCGGGTTACATCAGGCAACAAGGTGCGATCGCTTTGGCCTCGATTTCGATAACTTCATCGGCACCACGCCTCAACCGAACACCCCGCTCGAGGACTGGGTTAGGTTCTGGCGCGAGCGCCGGCTCGAGCCGCAGATCGAGCTTTTTGCGGCCGGCGGCAACCGCGGTGATCCGCTGATCGCACTCGCAGGCAAGTTAAGCGAACGCCTGGACGAGATCCTCGCTGACCCGGTCGAGCCGGCGGTGCTGCTACACGGCGATCTCTGGTCCGGCAATGCGGCAGCCGACGAACACGGCACACCCATCATCTACGATCCCGCAAGCTATTACGGACGCCGCGAAGCAGAGATCGGGATGATGCGGATGTTTGGCGGGTTCGACGCCCGTTGCTATGCCGCCTACGCGGAAGTCTGGCCGTTGGCCGATGAACACGAGCGGCGCATTGCGGTGTACCGGCTCTACCACGAACTCAACCATCTGAATCTGTTTGGGCGCGGCTACTACGATAGTTGCATCGCGACAATCCGCGGCATCCTCTAGGAGGCTGTCCGAGAATGGATAACCCCCATGTGGGCATGGGGATGCGGGTGATCCGCGTCGCTCATCGGAGTATCCGTCCGTCTCGCCTTGCGTTGTCTGTTTGTGCGCTTAACCGTAAGCCACGACTTTGCGTATCGCTGCATCGATGCGCTCGGGGCTCGGAATGTACAGGTCTTCCAGCGCACCACTGAACGGTACCGGGGTATGCGGTGCGGTGACCATTTCGATGGGAGCCTGCAGGAATTCAAACCCTTTTTGCGCCGCCAAACTGGAGATATCCGTGGCCATCGAGCAGCGCGGATTGGATTCGTCGACAATGACGAGACGCCCCGTGTTGCCGACGCTCTCGAGCACCGCATCCTCATCAAACGGTGAGGTCGTCCGCGGGTCAATGATCTCGCAATGGATACCGTCTCCCGCCAGCGTCTCGGCGACCTGGCCAGCTAGCAGCACCATGCGCCCGAGTGCCACGATCGTGACATCGCCACCCTTGCGGACGATATTCGCTTCGCCGAATGGAATTGCGTAAGACTCTTTTGGTACCTCGCCTTCGGTGGCATACAGCGCCTTGTGTTCACAAAACACAACCGGATCATCATCCCGGATCGCCTGGATCAACAGACCCTTGGCATCGTAAGGCGTCGACGGCATGACAACCTTCAAACCCGGGATATGGGTGAAAATATTGTAGAGGCATTGTGAGTGCTGCGCTCCCGCGCGAAACCCAGCGCCGTACATGGTGCGGATAACGACGGGGGTTTTAACCTTGCCGCCGAACATGTAGCGGAACTTCGCGGCCTGGTTATAGATCTGATCGAAACACACGCCTAGAAAATCGATAAACATGAGTTCGCACACCGGGCGCATCCCGGTTGCCGCGGCGCCTACGGCCGCACCGATCAATGCCGATTCGCTGATAGGGGAGTCCATGATGCGATCGCCGTATTTGCCATAAAGTCCCTTGGTGACCCCAAAGGCGCCACCCCAGGCATCCATCTCACCGTTGGTACCGGTGCCGCCGACGACGTCTTCACCCATCACTAGAACCGTGTCGTCGCGTGCCATTTCCTGATCGAGGGCTTCATTGATCGCATCTCGATAAAGAATTTTTCTTGCCATTGGTACTATGCCTGAGGCTGTTATTCGTTTGCCGCGGGTGCTTTACATCTGCGGGATCACCCTGAGAGTGAGGTCGTCCGCCGAGCTAACGCTAATAGGTAATATATACGTCGGTGAGCAGATCCGCCGCACCCGGCGCCGAGTCAGCGACGGCTTTGGCGAGGGCATCATCGATGAGCACCCGCACTTCACCATCGATCGCCACCAAGTCCGAGTTGGTGATCTCAGTATTTGCGGTAAGGACCGTGGCGAAGCGTTTGATACAGTCCTTGTTGGCACGGATCTCCCGTACCTCGTTGGGCGCTCGGTAGCTCTGATTGTCATCTTCACAATGGCCGAAAAAGCGATCGAGTTTGCATTCAATCAGCGTCGGCCCCCCGCCGTTACGCGCACGTTCGACCGCTTCTTGCGCGGCCTCGTGCACGGCAAAGAAATCGTGACCGTCGATGGTGATCCCCACCATCCCGAAACCTTCGGCACGCATCGAAATATCTTCACACGATACCGCCCAGGAACTCGCGGTGGCTTCCGCATAGCCATTATTTTCCACGACGAACACACACGGCAGCTTCCACACCGCGGCCAGATTAAGGCTCTCGAAGGTCGTACCCTGATTTGATGCGCCGTCGCCGAAAAAGGCCAGCGCCACGCCGCCGTTGCCTTTCATCTTGGCCGTCAGTGCTGCGCCGCAGGCGAGCGGTGGACCGCCGCCGACGATACCGTTGGCGCCCATCATGCCGGCATCGAAGTCGGCGATATGCATCGAACCGCCCTTGCCGCGGCAGGTGCCGCCGCGCTTGCCATAGATCTCGGCCATCATGCCGTGAACGTCAACGCCTTTGGCGATACAGTGGCCATGTCCGCGGTGGTTGCTGGCGATGTAGTCATCGTCTCGCAGATTCATGCACACACCGGTCGCCGATGCTTCTTCGCCGGCGTAGAGGTGCACAAAACCCGGGATCTCACCCTTGGCAAACTCAACATGTACGCACTCTTCGAAGTCGCGGATGGTCTTCATGGTGCGATAGGCGTTGAGCAGATCTTCGACGGATAGAGCTGTGGTCATGGTGTCTTCTCCCCGTGGACAAATCATCGTCATAGTACATCCAGTCCGGCTCGGTTTCGGTCATGGTGGCCTCAACATCCTCTTTGCGACCCGCGGAAGGTTAATAATATGCACCTACTTCCAGGGAAGACCTTCTACGGAAGCGGCGCCGTCCGTGTTTTTTCGAAAAATGGCTGACTAGCAGGTTACTGCGACCGCAATTTATTGTATACGAATCGGCCAAATCAACGAGATTACCGAGCCGGCGGCGATGCGTGGAGAACCAAAGTCGGGCACAATGGCACGCCCGCGGTGTATGAAATACTCGACACGAGCGCACTTTCGCCGCCCAAACAAAAAGATTTCAAGTAGCCAGGCGATAGACCTATGTCGATTCAAGCGATCAGAACGGAAGAAAACTTAGTCACTGAAGAACCCTACTACGAGCCGATTGGCGATGAAATCGAGGTCTTCGCCGCCGCCTACCGCAACCAGCTACCCGTTCTACTGAAAGGGCCCACGGGATGCGGGAAAACGCGCTTCGTCGAATACATGGGCTGGCACCTGTGCCGACCGATAATAACGGTCGCTTGCCATGATGACTTGACTGCATCAGACCTCGTCGGCCGTTACCTGGTGAAAGGGGGCGAGACCGTGTGGGTCGACGGACCGTTGACCCGCGCCGCACGCAACGGCTGCATCTGTTACCTCGACGAGATTGTGGAGGCACGCAAGGACACCTCCGTGGTCATTCATCCGCTGTGCGACGATCGCCGGCTTTTGCCGATCGAGAAGCTTGGCGAACTGCTGCGGATCCCCGACGAATTCTGTCTGACGATCTCCTATAACCCCGGTTACCAGAGCGTGTTGAAGGACCTCAAGCAAAGTACGCGGCAGCGTTTCGTGGCGCTCGAATTCGATTATCCCGACAAGGGCACGGAGCAGATGATCGTCGAAAATGAGGCGCAAGGGATCGACCGCGAGGTAGCCAGGCACCTGATTAAGTTTGGCGCTATGACGAGAAATCTAAAGGGTGGCGGGCTCGACGAGGGTGCTAGCACGCGTTTGCTGGTCAATGCCGCGAAATTGATAGTTGACGGGATAGCGCCGGTGGTCGCAACCGATACCGCTGTCGCCTTAGCGCTGACCGACGATATAGATATGCTCAAGGCAATCCACGAACTCAGTCGTTCGATATTCTAGGCCCGGGCCGCGAATGTACCGATGTCGGATGAATGCTGCCAAAGTTTCTTCAACAAGATCCGCGTTCAAAAAGACCTCGAAAAGATCACCGGTTTGCTGCTAGACCGGCACGGTCCGGGCGCCGAGCTGGTCGCGAAATTCGCTGCGCTCGATCACCGGGATAAGGATTTTATTTACCATTGGGCCGAGATCATCGGCCGATCCAATGAAGATCTCGCCGGAATATTCGTCAACTGTGCACCGGTAGCGTTCGACGAGATGGATCAGGGCGGCGTCGAAGCTTGGCTCATGGCGGCGATGAACGCGTTTGACCATCGAGGCCTTGGGGCGGCCATCGAGGTATTGGAAGAACTTCCTGACTTTGTACAGACCTACGCCCGCCGGCATAGTAGCTGCCCGTTCGCGTCCGTCGCCCAATTTCTGCGGCTTTTCGTCAAGGGCTTGGGCGGGCGTGAGCTGCGGATCACCGCCGGGCCGGAGGTCTATACGGACACGGAAGAACTGTTTCTGCCGGAACTCATCAACGAATACGACAAACACGAACTCAATTATTGCTTGTACAAACTCACTGCTGTCCACCTGTGGGCACAGTCGTGGTATGGCTCGTGGCGATATCCTATTGTCGAGCGTTTGCTGCGCTCGCCCGATCCGGATACGACCATGGCTGTTTTCAATCGTCTCGAGTGCATCCGTCTCGATGCGTGCATTTCGCGCGAACTACCCGGACTGCACTGGCAACTCGAAGAACTAGCCTATGAGTCCGACGAGCATCATCGGCAATGGCAGCAATGGTGTGAACGTGCACCATTTCTCGCCGATCCGAAGGCATCCGCGCTGGATAGTCTCGCCATGGTCACGGATTTTACGACCGA
>DAOWDI010000122.1 GCA_030639105.1 Gammaproteobacteria bacterium
AATCGATACCGTCGTTTTTCGCGCGCAAATAAAGGCGGCCGGCGGGAAGCTTTTCAATTTGTGTTTCCGTACTGATTCCGTACGGGAGTGCGAAGGTCGGGATTTTGTGCTGTAACTTGTTGAAAAATGGTCGGGGAGACAGGATTTGAACCTACGACCCCTGCCTCCCGAAGGCAGTGCTCTACCAGGCTGAGCTACACCCCGAATCAGATAAGTTTATTGGCTAGGAACTGCGATGCACCGCGAAACTGGCCAGCGTATTGAGTGCGTCAAGGTAAGGCGAGGGCGGTAAACCGCCGAGCGCCTCTTTCGCCTTAGCAGCCTCGGCTTTGGCGAGCGCGAAAGTGTACGTGATGGCCCCGGTCGATTCAATCGCCGCGGAGATCGCCTCGATGTGTTTGAGGCTGCCTTGTTCAATCGCTTCATGCATGATCCGAGCCTGCTCAGTGTTTCCTTTCCACATGGCATAGAGCAGCGGCAGAGTCGGTTTCCCTTCGGCCAGGTCGTCGCCGATGTTCTTTCCCATCTGCGCCGGCGAGGCGCTATAGTCGAGTGCGTCGTCGACCAATTGAAACGCAGTCCCGAGGTGGCGTCCGTAACACGCCAGCGCGGTTTCGAGTTCGGGTTTGCCGCCTTTGACAACGACGCCGAGTTCGGCCGCGGCCTCGAATAGTTTTGCGGTTTTGTTGTAGATGGTGTCGAGGTAGTACTGTTCCGTGGTGTCCGGGTTGTGGCAATTCATGAGCTGCATCACTTCACCTTTGGCTATCGTATTCGTCGAATCGGCGAGGATCTCCAGGAAGCGCATGTTCTGTAGTTCCACCGTCATTTGAAAGGCGCGCGAATACAGAAAATCACCGACCAATACGCTTGCTTCACTGCCCCATACGAGATTCGCGGTTTTCTGCCCGCGCCGCATTTTGGACGAATCGACGACGTCGTCGTGTAGCAGGGTCGCAGTGTGGATTAGCTCGATGATCACCGCGATATCGATATGCCGGGTGCCGGTATACCCAACCGCCTTGGCCGCGAGCAGCGTAAGCACCGGTCGCAGGCGCTTGCCGCCGCTGCCAATGATGTAATGGCTGAGCTGGTTGATCAGGGCCACCTCGGAGTACAGGCGCGTCTCAATCAGGTGATCGACCGCCGCAATCTCTTCGGCGACGAGCGATTGGACGTGGGCAATATCAACAGTGGAGGTGGTGGCGCTCATATGGTGTCGGGATCAAGACGGTAAGATCTCTAAATGAACCCGCTATCTTGCCAAGATCAAGGTAAAATTACCATCGAAATCAAGGGACGAGCGGTATCTGAGGGGGCGAGATAGTGCCTTGTGCGGCGCGGAAGAATTTCGTAGAATCGCGACCCCGTAAGCTGAAGCGTCGAGGCACAATCATGAACGTCGTCATTAAGACCGGTGGAAAACAATATCGCGTCAGCGAGGGCGACAAGCTGGAAGTGGAGACCCTCGATGCGGCACCGGGCGATAAAATCAAATTTTCCGAGGTTCTGCTGGTGCGCGACGGCATTAATCTTGAGATCGGTGCGCCGCTGGTCGAGGGCGCCAAGGTCACGGCCACGGTACTTGCGCACGGGCGCGGAGAAAAGATCCGTATCGTGAAATTCAAGCGGCGTAAGCAGTACCGTAGACAGATGGGGCATCGTCAGAATTTTACGCGGGTGGAAATCACAGGAATCGATCGGGGGTAGACAGAAATGGCACATAAGAAAGCTGGCGGCAGTACGCGCAACGGCAGAGACTCCCAATCCAAGCGTCTTGGCGTCAAATGCTATGGCGGCGAACAAGTCACCGCCGGCAACATCATCGTTAGGCAGCGGGGCACCCATTTCCACGCCGGCGTGAATGTGGGTTGTGGACGCGACCATACGCTGTTTGCCAAAGTCGACGGCATGGTTAGATTCGAGGCCAAAGGCCCGAAGAACCGAAAATTTGTGAGCGTAGAATAAGCATAATATTTAGCGGCCGGACAAGCACGAAAAGAACCCCGTTGAAGACGGGGTTTTTTGTTTCCGTATGATGCCGCCGGCGGGCGGAACGCAGGCAGCGCATGAAGTTTATCGATGAGGCGACCATCAGCGTCCAGGCGGGGAAAGGCGGCGACGGCTGCCTGAGCTTCCGGCGTGAGAAATATGTCGCCTTCGGCGGACCGGATGGCGGCGATGGCGGCGATGGCGGCAGCGTTTTCATCGAGGTCGATGCGTGCCTGAATACCCTCATTGACTTCCGCTATAAGCGGATCTTCAAGGCGCGCAACGGCCAACCGGGGATGGGCCGCAACCGGATCGGCAAGGGCGCGGAAGATTTGATGATCCGAGTACCGCCCGGCACCTTGGTCCACGACGCCGAAACCGCGGAATTGATCGGCGATCTCACGGCCGAGGATGCGCATTTGCTGGTTGCCCAAGGTGGATTCCACGGTCTCGGCAATGCGCGCTTCAAGAGCAGTACGAACCGGGCGCCGCGCAAGACAACTCGTGGAACCGACGGCGATGTCAGGGATCTGCGGCTGGAACTGAAGTTGCTAGCCGACGTCGGGTTGCTGGGGTTGCCGAACGCCGGGAAATCAACCTTGATCAGCCAGGTGTCCGCGGCGCGGCCCAAGGTGGCCGATTATCCATTTACGACCCTGCGGCCCATACTCGGCGTCGTCTCGGTGGGCCTTGATCAGAGTTTCGTCGTCGCAGATATTCCGGGGATTATCGAAGGGGCCGCTAACGGCGCCGGCCTGGGCTCGCAATTTCTACGTCACGTCGAACGTACGAGGTTGCTGCTGCACATCATCGATGTGGTGTGTTTCGATGGGGTTGGCGATCCGGTGGTCGATTTTCAAACGGTGACCCACGAACTCGGTGAATTCAGCGAGGAGCTGCTCGATC
>DAOWDI010000047.1 GCA_030639105.1 Gammaproteobacteria bacterium
ACTGCACGCGCCTGGCATCAGACGTTTCGCAAATATGCCGCCGCCCAGCTGAATCTTCGCTTTCGTGACCGCTTTGCCAGCGCCATGGATGATGATGCCTGGGCCGGGTGGGCGGCGATGAAGCTGTTAGCGGATACCATCGTCCGTCAACCGACGCTGAGCGGAGTATCGCTGATCGAAGAACTGAAAACCAATCTGGCTTTTGACGGTCAAAAAGGCTCGGATATGAGTTTTCGGGAAACAGGTCAGCTGCGCCAACCACTGCTGCTGGTGGAGGCGGATCGGGTCGTCGGTGAGGCGCCGGTGCGTGGTGTGGTCGATATAATGAACTTGGATAGTCTGGGTAACCCCTTTTGCCCAAAGTAAGGTGACAATCTATGAAAATTGACAACATGATGCTGCGCGCAATCATCGCGGCGTTGCTGACGATGATGCTGGCCAGTGCCGCGGCGATACCGCCCAAGCGTATCTTCGTCACCAACGAGCGGGATAACACGGTTTCCGTTATCGATGGCGCCACGAACGAGGTGATCGCGACCATCGATATCGGTGCCAGGCCGCGCGGGATCGGCATCGCACCGGACGGTAGTGAGGTCTATGTCGCGATCAGCGAGGACAACGCAATCGCGGTATTCGACCCTGAATCGTTTGAGGTATTGCGCCGGTTCGCCAGCGGCGACGACCCGGAAACGTTCGCCGTCCACCCCAATGGCAACATCTATATCTCCAACGAGGATGACGCCAAGGCGACGGTCTTCAACCCAAAAACGGGGGAGCTGATCGCTGACATCAAGGTCGGCATCGAGCCGGAGGGGGTCGCGATCTCCGCCGATGGGTCCAAGGTCATCGTGACCAGCGAATCGACCAATATGCTGCACGTGATCGCTGTTCCGGAACATAAGATCATCGCCAACATCCTCGTCGGCGCGCGTCCGCGCGCGGCTACGTTCAATCGCGCGGGAACGATCGCCTATGCGACTTCCGAGATAAGCGGCGAAGTCAAGAAGGTCGATGTCGAGAGCGGGAAGGTCATCGGCAGGATGCCACTGACTGATGACAAGGCAAAACCGAAGGATATCTTGCTGAGTAAAGATGAGTCCAAGCTGTTCGTCGCCGGCGGCCGCGCTAATCGGATATTCGTGCTGGATGCGACAACGCTGGAGTTTCTTACCTCCATTGCGGTAGGCAAACGGGTATGGGGACTTGCCTTGTCGCGCGATGGTACGCGTCTGTATACCACCGACGGTGCGAGCCATCAGGTCAGTGTTATCGACACGGCGAGCACCGAGGTTGTTGCTACCGTACCGGTCGGAAAGTCGCCCTGGGGCGTCGCCCTCTACGAGTAATGCCAGGCGGACGCCAGAAGTGGATTATAGCTGCTCAATTTGTCTTGTGGGAGAGCCTCGATGCTAAAAGCGCTGCAATTAGAGCCGGAAAAATGTACCGGTTGCTTGCAATGTGAAATGGCATGCTCATTCGAGCACGAAGGCGTGTTCAACCCGAGCAAATCACGTATTAAGGTTTTTAACTTCCACGAGGAGGGGCGTTTCGCTCCGTACACCTGCTCGCAGTGTGCCGAGGCCTGGTGTATGCACGCTTGTCCCGTGGAGGCTATCGTGGTCAATCCCGATACGGGCGCCAAAGACGTCCTGGAAGGTGTTTGCGTCGGCTGCAAGGTGTGCACCATCGCCTGTCCGTTCGGTACGGTCAATTACAACACCGACTCGGGCAAAGTCATCAAGTGCGACCTGTGCGGCGGCAAGCCGGCGTGCGCTGAGGCTTGTCCTACGCAGGCAATCACTTATGTCGATGCTAATCACACGGGGCTGGCGCGTATGCGCGCCCACGCCGCGCAAACAATCCAGGGGATTAATGGTTGGAGGTGAAATATGGCTTGGACCAGAAATGTTCTGCGCGTCAATCTGACGGAAGGTAGGTGCGCCGCCGAGCCCCTCAATATGCAGTGGGCGATGAAGTACCTGGGTCAGCGCGGACTGGGAACGAAGTATTTGGCGGAAGAAATCGATCCCGCATGTGATGCCCTGTCGCCGGCAAATAAGCTCATCATGGCGACGGGCCCGTTGACCGGGACGATGGCATCCACCGGTGGGCGCTACTCCGTCATCACGAAAAGCCCGCTGACCGGCGCGATAGCCTGCTCCAATTCCGGTGGGTTTATCGGCAACGAGATCAAGAATGCCGGTTGGGACATGATCATCTTTGAAGGTAAGTCGCCCAAGCCGGTGTACCTGTACGTCGAGGATGACAAGGCCATCCTGGTGCCGGCGGACGATATCTGGGGCAAATCGGTATGGGCGGCGGACAAGATCCTGCATAAGACCTATCAGGATCCGTTACTGCGCATCGCCTGCGTCGGCCGTGCGGCCGAACAAGGCTGCCTCTACGCTGCGATAATAAATGACCTGCATCGGGCGGCAGGCCGTTCTGGTGTGGGGACGGTAATGGCCTCGAAGAATCTGAAGGCGGTTGTGGTGCGCGGCACCAAGGGTGTCGGCAACATCCGCGATATCAAGGCATTCGTCCGTGCCACAAAGGCGGGCAAGCGGGTGCTGGCCGAAAATGCGATGACCGCACAGGGCTTGGGCGCACTCGGTACACAGGCAGTCATGAACGTGATCAACGAAGTCGGGGCGATGCCGACCCGCAACGCGCGTGAAGTTCAGTTCGAGGGTGCAACCAAGATCTCTGGCGAGGCCATGCTTGAGCCGCGCGAAAGTGACGGTAAACCCAATCTGACGACGAATGCCGCCTGTTTCGGTTGTACGATCGCCTGCGGGCGGATCTCGACGATCGACCCGCAGCATTACACCATCGTCAACCGTCCGCAGTACATGGGTAATTCCGGCGGCTTGGAATATGAGGCGGCTTGGGCGCTGGGTTGCGATACCGGCGTTGACGACCTCGATGCATTGACTTACGCCAACTTCCTCTGCAACGAGGATGGATGGGATCCGATCTCATTCGGATCGACGGTGGCCGCGGCAATGGAACTCTATGAAATGGGAGCGTTGACGAATGCGGACACCGGTGGGCTCGAAATGACGTTCGGCTCCGCCGAGGCCC